>DAIOWL010001204.1:0-2218 GCA_036758545.1 Streptosporangiaceae bacterium
GAGGCGTCGCATTTCTGCATTCACCTGCGCCATGACCTGCACCAGTGCGTGATCTTCGACCGCAACGCGCCCGATGCCCGCCTCATCGGGATCGAGTACATCATCAGCGAAGAGCGCTTCCGCGGTCTGCCGGAAGAAGAGAAACGGCTGTGGCACAGCCATCACTACGAGGTCAAGTCCGGCGAGCTGGTCGCCCCGGGGATCCCTGACCTGGCGGAGCATGCCTACTTCAGCGACCTGGTGACGACCTACGGGAAGACATTTCACACCTGGCAGTACGACCGCGACGACTTCCCCTACGGAATCCCGCAGCTGATGATGGGCTTCACCCAGGACGGGCAGGCCGACGAGGCGCTGATCCGCGGCCGCGACCGCAGGCTCGGCATCTCCACCGCCCGCAAGCGGCAGAACCGGGCTGACATCCCGGACCCGGAGGTGGCGCCCGGTGCCAACGCGTGGCAGAGCGGCCGGACCGTGCAGACACGCCTGGAGGAGATGGACTTCAAGCGGTAGGCATCCCGGTAGCTGATAGCAACCGTCGGCGGCGCCCGCTGGCTGCACTCCGCGTGAGTGTGACCGAAACATCACCAACGGTCGCCCGCCAAGCCGTCCCCGGCCCAGTCTGCAGAAGCGTTTGGTGGCGGACCAGCCGGGTAGCCGCCGCGGACGCCGAGCGAACCGGGGAGAAGTGGCATGTCATCTGACGCAATCGTGACCCTGAAGGCCGATCACAAGGAAATCCGCGGCCTGTTCCGCAAGTCCAGGCCGCCGGGGACAAGGCAGTAAAAAGGAAAGGGACGCTTGTCCGGCAGATCATCGAGCTGCTCACCGTGCACACCTATATCGAGAACGAGGTGATGTATCCGGAGGTCTGCGCGCTGCTCCCCGACCTCAAGGACGACGTACTGGAGTCCTATGAAGAACATCACGTGGCCGACGTCCTGTGCATGGAGCTAGCCGGCATGCCGGCCGATGCCGAACGCTTCGACGCCAAGGCCACGGTGCTCATCGAGAACGTCACGCATCACATCGAAGAAGAAGAGCAGGACTGGTTCCCCAAAGTGCGGGCCGGCCTCGGCCGCAAGCAGCTCCAGGAACTCGGGGCCAAGCTCGAGCAGGCCCGGAAGAAGGCGCCCAGGTCGCCCGCCCAGCCCAGCGCGCTGAAGAAGACGGTCGACGCCGTCATCGCTTGACCAGGCAATACGTCAGCTCCCTGCAGCTTGTCAGCTGCGCGCGGTGCGCAGCTTGTGGCCTGCTTCGTCTTCGAGCAGCGCCACGGCCAAGAGCTCCCCATCTGCAGGCCCGAAGCGGGCCAGGGCACGGCGGTAGGTCCGGCGGACAGCATCGGATAGCTCCCGCGGCACCTGGTATTCGTCTGCCAGCGCGGTCACTGCCTCCAGTTCCTCGCAGATCCGGTCCAGACCGAACGAGGCCAGGTAGTCGCCACGGAAAACGGAGCCTATGTCGCTGCAGATGAATGTGCTGGCCGCCGGGCTGTCCGCGAGGGTATGCCGCAGGACGGCAGGATCGATGCCCGCCTGCTGGCCCAGCAGCAGCGCCTCCGCGGTGGCGACCGCCTGCCCGAACCACAGCAGGTTCACCAGCAGCTTGACGGTATACCCGGTGCCGTGCCCGCCGACGTGCACGATCTGCCCGGGGTCGCTGAGAACTTCCAGCAAGACGCGGTGCCTTTCCACCACGCTCGCCTCACCACCAACGAACAACTGCAGCAATCCTTCACGGGCGGCCGCGATCCCGCCGCCCACCGGCGCCTCAAGGACCTCCACTCCCTGCTTCATGGCCCGTTCCTGGACGGGCCGGACGGCAGTCGGCGAACTGCTGGACATATCGATCCAGGCCGCCCCGGCGGCCAGCGACCTCAGCGCGCCGTCCTCACCCAGCA
Source organism: Streptosporangiaceae bacterium (assembly GCA_036758545.1). Taxonomy (GTDB): domain Bacteria; phylum Actinomycetota; class Actinomycetes; order Streptosporangiales; family Streptosporangiaceae; genus Palsa-504. The sequence continues at coordinate 1,904 of DAIOWL010001204.1, forward strand.
TCGCCGCACGGACCTCGCGGGCCCCGGGCAGCATGCTGATCAGCACACCCGCTGTCGAGGCCGCCTGAGCGGGCGTGTCTTGCCAGCTGGCCCCGCAGGCGATGGCGGCCGGCTCGCGCTCAGCGCGCTTGTCGGTCGCGGTGACCTTATAGCCGGCCCTGACGAGAGCGGCACACATGGGCGCACCCATCCGGCCCAGGCCTACAAAAGCGATATCCGGCACGCGCAGGCACTACCCCGCACAGCAGCCGAAAACCACGGAGCCTGGCACGGCGGCCTTCTGGCTGGGCCGCAGGGACCTGGGGTGAAGTCAGC
>DAIOWL010001205.1:0-2218 GCA_036758545.1 Streptosporangiaceae bacterium
CCGCGAGCCTACGAGGACCAGTGAATCGAACCGGTTCTCGAGTAGGGCACTAACCCGTAGTTCCCCCAGCGATCCGTGCGTTCAGCCGTTTACCTGGGCTTTCGTAGTGCACGGGCCGGTCTGCTGACTACGCGACCCCGAGGCGGTGGCTGACTCCGAGCAGCTCGAGGGCCTGCCGCTGGAGGACGGTCGGGGTGGTGACGAGCCGGAAGCCGGGCAGCGCGGGGTCGGCCGGGGCGATGGTGTTCAGGCAGATCGTGGCCAGGTCGGCCAGCAGGGTGGCGGAGCTGTGCACGGGCAGGTCGCCGGGGGTCTGCTTGGTGGCGGCCTTGGCCCGGGCGCGGGGGGAGCGGGCGGCGGGGGCGACCGGGCTGGTGCGGGCGGCCCGGGCGGTCTGCTTGTCGTCGTCGGTGAACAGCAGCGGCGCGAGCCGGGCCTGCATGTGCCAGCTGATGTAGTACGACAGCATCCGCAGGAACACGTGGGCCCGGACCCGGTCCTCGGTGCGGTGCCGGATCGGCCGGATGTCCAGGTCGGTGTTGAAGGCCCGGAAGGCCCGCTCGACCTGGGCCAGGGCCTTGTAAGAGGACACCACGTCGCCGCTGTCCAGGTCACCGGACCCGACGCTGGTGCGCAGCACGTAGATGCCGTCGAGCCTGGCCTCGGCGGCGATGGAGTCCTGGTCGCGGGCGTAGCGGAACCGGTCCTCGCCGATCTCGACGGTGAAATGCTTGGCGACCTTGCGGCGGCGCAGCACCCTGTCCGCCCGCACGGCGATCTTGTCCTGGCCGCGCAGCGGGGCTCGGGCCCGCGTGCAGGCCGCGGCGATCTTGCCCAGGTCAGCTTCGGTGGCCGCGAGGAGGCTTTCCCGCTTGCGGGCCCGCTCGGCTTCCAGGAACGGGTTCTTGCAGGCCACCAGCCGCTCGCCGGGGAAGTCCGGGGAGGTGATCTCGGCCAGGTCGGTCTGGTCGAACAGGGTCAGCTGCAGGTCCCCGCCGCGGACCAGGTTCTTGACCTGCGGGGCGCGCAGCGCGGTGATCCAGTCCAGCCCGGCGGGCCGGACGTCCTCGCGCAGCCGCGCGGCGGTCAGCATGCCGCGGTCCCCGACGAGCACTACCTTCTCGATGCCGAACCGGTCCTTGACCTTGATCACCTGCGCGGCCACGGTCTTCGGGTCGCCGGTATTGCCCTTGAAGACCTCGATCGCGACCGGGATGCCGTCCTTGCTGGTCAGCAGTCCGTAGACGATCTGCAGGCGGCCCCGCACCCCGTCTTTGGGGTGGCCGATGGCGCCGAGCGGGCAGGTCCGGCCCTCGAACGCGGCGGAGGAGACGTCATACAGCACCAGGGTGCCGCCGGCCAGGTGCTTCGCGGCCAGCGCGTCCTGGATCGTGTCCTGCCGGTCGTGCAGGTAGTCCATCGCCGCGTACAGGTCGTCCTCGTCGCAGCCGCCCAGGTGCAGGACCTCGCCCAGCGAGGTGGCCGCGGTCTCCTCCCGGAGCCCGCGGGCGATGGCCAGCTTGGAGTCCGGCGCGATCACCTGCGCGACCGCCATCGCGGTCACCAGGTCCCGGTGCCGGGACGGGGCCGGGTCGATCAGCTCCTCCAGGCCCAGCTGGCGGGCCGTGCCCAGGACGGCGGCGACGTGGCCGTGCGGCAGGCTGCGGGTGATCTCGAACGCCCCGTCCAGGTCCGCCGCGGGCGGCGGCTGACCCTTCAGCACCCGCGACAGGGCCTCGACCTTGGCCTCGGGCCAGGACGACAGGTTGGCCAGGGTCCGGTTCTTGACCTTGCCGGCCTCGCGGTAGCTTTCCCGCAGCAGGATCGCGGGCGGCGATCCCCGGTTCGGCACCTTGACCACGTACATGACCACGATCATACCCAGAGCATGTTCGTCCGGGCAGCCAGACACGCCGTTACCGCGCCAGCAAGTGTGATTTACATGACTACGTAGCGTCATGTGTGAGGTCGTAGTTCACCAGGTCACAGCGCAACCGAAGGGTTGATCAGTGGCTGATCAGGGGGAACTTCGGCCTAACCTGCCCAACGGCACATTGACCCGGTCGTCTGGCGTCCACGGGGGCGCGGCGGGCGTGGGGTCAGGAGTCCCGGCAGGCGGATCAGGCGGTTGCGCTGTGCTCGTTGCGGTGGGGCGTGTCCCGTTTGCGCGGCTCGCCGCCGGTGGCTTCCAGGTAGGCGTCGATGATCGCGGGCACGT
>DAIOWL010001206.1:0-2212 GCA_036758545.1 Streptosporangiaceae bacterium
CCCGGGCGGCCCGTTCGATCTGGTCTACGCGCGGCTGCTGCTGTTCCATCTGCCCGAGCGCGTGGCCGTGCTGGCCCGCCTGTGGGACAGTGTCGCGCCCGGCGGCCACCTGGTCGTGCAGGACTACGACCTCCGTACCGTCAGCGTGCTGCCCGAGCTGGCCAGCGTGGACGAGGTGGGCCGGGTCATCATCGGCTCGTTCGGCGCGGCCAGGGCTGACGTGTCGGCCGGGACCCGGCTGGCGCAGCTGTTCGAGCAGGCGGGCATCGGGGCGCCCGGCGGCACCGACGTGTCCGGCCGCATCGAGCCGCTCGGCACCGGCCGCCGCATGCTGGAGAGCGTGTTCCGCAGCCTGCTGCCGGTCGCGCTGGCCCAGGGTGTCACCACCGAGGACGCCGCGATGGCGACCCTGGCCGCGCTCGACACCGACGCCACCCGGTTCGCCGACCGCCCGCTGCTGTGGCCGCTGATGATCGGGGCCTGGAAGCACAAGGAGCGGCAATGACCACCCTGCTCCGGTTCCGCCGAGCGCCGTCGGCGGAACGCCGGGCGGCCAGCGGGGCCCCGGCTCCACTGGACGTCCAGGCCATCCGCCGGCACTTCGCGTTCCCGGAGCTCGGCCGGATCGTCACCAACAACGCGGCCAGCACCCAGCCGCCCCGGGAACTGGTGGCGCTCTACCAGTCGCTCGCCCCCGGCTACGAGAACGTCCACCGCGGCCAGTCGTCGGCCTCGCAGCTCATGACCGCGCGGTTCGAGGCGTCCTACGACACGATCGCCGAGTTCATCGGGGCGCCGGGCCGGGCCAGCATCGCGCTGTACCGGAACACCACCGAGGCCATCAACGCGGTCATGTACTCGCTGCTGACCGAGTTCCGCGACGGCGACAACGTGGTGACCACGATGATGGAGCACAACTCCAATTACGTCCCGTGGTATGCGATGTGCCGGGAGATCCTGCCCCGGCTGGGGCGGCGGGTGGAATACCGCCTGGCGCGCTTCGACCCGGGCACCGGCGAGCTCGACCTTGATCACCTGGCGTCGCTGATCGACGCGCGTACCAAGCTCGTGTGCTGCACCGGCGCGTCGAACTTCCTCGGCACCCGCATTCGGCTGCCAGCGGTCCGCGCGCTGGCCGACGGCAGCGGGTACCGGCAGCCAGGCGGTGAGCGGCGCTCGTACCTGCTGGTCGACGCCGCCCAGCTGGTGCCGGGGTCGTTCGTCGACGTGCAGGCGCTGGACGTGGACTACCTGGCGTTTTCCTTTCACAAGCTGCTGGCGCCGTTCGGCGTGGGTGCGCTGTACGCCAAGGAGCACCTGCTGGCGTCGTCGCTGCCGTTTCTGTACGGCGGGGACATGATCGCCGAAGGGCGCGTGTTCCCGGACCGGGTCAGCTACACCTGCCTGCCCTGGAAGTACGCCGCCGGAACGCCTAACATCTTGGGCGCGATCGTCTCCGCCCAGGCGCTGCGCATCCTGCTGGACCTGGCGCTCTCGCCAGAACGCCCCGCCTACTTCGGGACTGGCAAGCCCATCGAACGCGCTGCCGTCGAGTCCGCGATGGGCCGCGTCTCGGCGTGGAACCGGCAGCTCACCAGCAGGGCACTGGACGGGCTCGGCGCCATCCCCGGGATTACGATCTACGGGCCCCGCGATCCGGCGCGCCGCACCTCGCTGGTCGCGTTCAACGCCGCCGGGCGCGACCCGGTGGCCGTGGCCGAGGGCCTGAACCGGGCCGGAGTGGAATCACGCGCGGGCTGCCACTGCGCCACGCTCGCCCACCACGCGCTCGAACTGACCCCGCGCGGAAGCTGCCGCCTGAGCTTCTACCTCTACAACACCCTGGACGAGGTCGATCAGGCGGTAGCTGCGGTGGCCGCCATCGCCGCCGGTGGCCTCATCCGCTAGCTGGCCATTGACAGAGCCCAGGGATCGGCACCTGCAGAAAAAGGGCACCCCAGATTTCCTCGCCCGAAGAAGACAGCATGACCCCGGAAGGACCACCGGGTGCGCAGATTCGCCTGCTGAGAGGGGATTCCCATGGACAGGATAAACACGGCCGTGCGTGCTGGCCCGCCGGTCAATGACCTGGTGACCCGCGCGGGAAATGGCGACAAGCAGGCCTGGGACACCCTTGTCGAGCGGCCGATGAGGACATCACCCGCGAGTACCTGTCCGTCGCGATGCTGCTCAGCCGGGCCGACGAGGTGTT
>DAIOWL010001207.1:0-2208 GCA_036758545.1 Streptosporangiaceae bacterium
CGGCTCGGTGCTCGAGCACGTGAGCTTCACGTTTGTGCTGCACAACGTGAGCCGGGTGTTCTGCTACGACGACGATACTGAGGTACTTACCAGCGAGGGCTGGAAGTCATGGCCCAAGGTGGATGGCACCGAATTCTTCGGCACGCTCAATCCTGTCAGCAACGAGCTTGAGTATCAGCGCGCCACCGAGGTCTTTCGCGCCGAATATTCCGGACCGATGTATCGTGTTCGGTCGGAACAAGTCGACCTGCTAGTTACGCCCAATCATAGAATGTGGATTCAGCGGCACGATACGCAGGCAGCTAGGCGTGGTACTCAGGCGTTCGCGATAGAGACTGCCCAGGATATACTGCACAAGAGAGTCAAGTATCAGAAGAATGCACGATGGGTTGGATTCTCTCCGGAATGTATATGGATTCCTGAAACCTATCGGACATACCAGCGCTCTGATCGCAGCAAGCCAGCAACTCGCGCTTACCCGGGTACGTCGTTTCCCATCGAGCCCTTTGCGAGGTTCCTCGGCTATTATCTCGCCGAAGGCAGCATCAACGGCCACCAGATCGTCTTGGGGCAAAATCGTGGCGAGATCCTTGACAAGATGGCGGATGCGATCCGTGCTATGGGCCTGCCCGCCTATCTTCCGACTACTGGAAATGGGTGCGTCCGCACGCAATGCGCTCCACTACGCGATTTCCTTGCTATGCTCGGGCACGCCTATGACAAGCGCATACCTGCCATAGTGGGGGAGTGGACTCCCGACACAATAAGGGTTTTCCTCGAAGCCATAATCGAAGGCGACGGTACAACTCACCGTGAGTCTAATCATCGAGTTATCTACACGGCATCCAGTGACATGGCGGACGAGTTGCAGGTCCTCGCCATCAAAGCAGGTTGGACCGCAAATGTCCGCATCGATGACCGCACGGGACTTGAGCGCGTCATGCCGAGCGGCCAACGGTTCCGCAACCTGCGGCCGAGCTACGTTGTTTCCATCGTTACACGTCGCGTTACACCGCTTGTCAATCATAACCGTCGTGAGAAGAGTCGGTATTTGACCGCGGATGGCTACAACGACGCAATCGAACACTATGAGGGTCGTATTCACTGCGTCAAAGTTCCCAATGGCCTGCTGTTTGTAAGGCGCAACGGAAAGCCTGTCGTTTCCGGCAATACGCACGAGCTTGTTCGTCATCGGCCGGGCACGGCGGTGTCGCAGGAGTCGCTGCGCTATGTCCGGCTTGATGAGCTGCCGTTCTGGTTCCCCGACTGGGCACAGGAGGACGCCGAGCTGATGAAGCGGGCCACCGCCCTGCTGACCGAGCTCGAGCAGTTCCAGGCGTGGCTGGCCGGGCACTTCGGGCTGGACGAGGACGAGACCAAGATGCACGAGAAGAAGGCCAAGACCTCGTTCATGCGCCGGTTCGCGCCCGAGGGCCTGGCCACCGGGCTGGTCTGGACGGCGAACGTCCGCACCCTGCGGCACACCATCGAGGCGCGCACCGACCAGGGCGCCGAGGAGGAGATCCGCCTGGTGTTCGGCAAGATCGGCGAGCTGATGCGGACGGAGGCGCCGGCCCTGTTCGGGGACTACACGGTGACCGAGGACGGCACCTGGGTCCCCGGCTGGCGCAAGGTATAGGAGGCCGGCCGTGCCTGATGTGACGGTCGGCGCCACGAACGCATACCTCGCGGTGCCGTTCGGCTCGGCCGACGCCAAGGGTCCCTGGCCCGGCGTGGTGGTGATCCACGAGGCGTTCGGCCTGAACGCGGACACCCGGGCGCACGCGGACCGGCTGGCGGCGCTCGGCTACCTGGCGCTGGCGCCCGACCTGCTCGACGGCAAGCTCTGGCTGCGCTGCGTCCGGAGCATGTTCCGGCAGCTGCGGGCCGGGTCGGGGCCGGCCTTCGAGGTCCTGGACGCGTGCCGCGCCTGGCTGGCCGCGCGCCCCGACTGCACCGGCAAGACCGGGGTGATCGGATTCTGCATGGGGGGCGGCTTCGCGCTGCTGTGCGCGCCGCGCGGGGAGTACGCCGCCGCGGCGGTCAACTACGGCGAGGTCCCGGCGGACGCGGAAACGGTGCTGGCCGGCTCCTGCCCGGTCGTCGGGAGCTACGGCGGGCGGGACATGATGGGCACCTCGCATCCGCAGCGGCTCGAGGCCGCGCTGACCGCGCTGGGGGTACCGCACGACGTGAAGGTGTACCCGG
>DAIOWL010001208.1:0-2207 GCA_036758545.1 Streptosporangiaceae bacterium
GCCAGTGTCGTTGCGGTGTTCGGCTCGTCGCGCCGGGGTCCTTCGTTCGTCGACGCCGTACCCCCCGAGGTGCCGCCACCGCTGGCGTGCCCCTCCTACAGAGAACCACCGCCATCTGGGGTCCAGCCGTTTGAGCCGCTTCCGTTCTGGACGCGTGTCGAGGGTCGCGCTGCCCTTGGCCACCCGCCGTGGGAGCAGCACGAGCCGACAGGATCCGACGTGGCCACATGGCTGCGGTTCGACAGCCCTCCGCAGCTGGCGGACGGTGCGATCGACCCTCTCGGCGTTCTCACCCTGGCGGACCGGATGCCCGGATGCATCGCCGAGCGCCTGGGTCACCAGGGTCCGCCGTGGTTCGCGCCGAGCGCGGACCTGACCGTGCACCTCCTCGAGCCGCTGCGCACCGAATGGCTCCTGGCCCACGACCGCGCCCGCTGGGCAGACGATGGATGGGCGTCCGCTGAGAGCGTGCTCTGGGACGAGAACGGGACTCTCGTGGCCTATGCCACCCAGATGATGCTCTTCACCTACCTTCCCGGCTAGCTCTGCCAAGGGCAAGCCGACTGAGGGCCGGGCTGCACCCCTCCACCAGCACCGGGCATGACGGTCAGGCCGCAGCTGGTTCGGGATCAAGGTTTTGATCTTCCCGGACCTGCCTGGGTGGCCCGGTCCGGGCCGCGGCGGGTGCGGGACGCGTCCGGCTGGCTCGGACCGCCACGTCCGGGAGGAGCGCCGGTGGCCGCCTGGTCGGCGGCGCGTTCTCGCTGGTGATCAGGGAGCTGCGGCTGAGGGCCGCGGCGCCGGCGATGACCACGGCCAGCGCGAGCGCCTCGCCGGCCAGGGCGGCGGCATCGGTCCGGATGTGCTCTCCGAACAAGAACACGCCGAGCAGGCTGGCCGCCAGCGGGTCCAGGATGGTGAACCCGGGCTGGGAGGCGGCCAGCGGCCCGGCCGCCAGCGCGTGCGAGGCTAGCAGCATGGTCACCGCCCCCGCGGCCAGCAGCACGTACAGCGACCAGGCCGAGACGACGGCGCCGAGTCCGCCGCCGAGGTGCGAGCTGAGCTCCTTGATGACCGCGGCCATGAACCCCCACGAGACCCCGGTAGCCGATCCGAGCACAGCGGCGCGGCGGCCCCGGGACGCGCCGGGCCGGCGACCCAGGCCGAACGCCACGGCCAGGGCCGCGACCACGACGACGGCGGTAACCAGCCCGGCCAGCAGCCAGGAGGACCCGGGCGCGTGCAGCCGCCCGCCTGACGGCGCGGCCAGGCGGAGGAACACGCCGATCCCGGCGGACATGGCCGCCGCGGCCAACCAGTCGCGGGCCGTGACCCGCCGCGTCCCGGCGATGGCCAGGTAGCCGAACACGAACAGCAGCTCGGCCGCCAGGATGGGCTGGACCAGCGCCAGGTCGCCGTAGCGCAGCGCGGTGATCTGGAAGACGAACCCGCCGATCATGGCGGCGATGCCGAGCAGCCAGACCGGCTGGCGGGCCAACCGGACCAGGAGCCGGGCGTCGAAGCCTGCCGTCTCGTTAGCCTCGGCGCCCTTGCGCTGGCACAGCGAGGCCGTGGCCGTGCACACGCTGGCCGCGACAGCCAGCAGGATGGCCTTGTCCATCAGCTTGCCCCTTCGCTTGGCTAGTTCCGCCGGTTGCGGCTGTTACGGATGCCCCCCGGCCGGACTGCATTGCGTCGTGTTCTGTTGAGACGATTCCGGGACCGTGGCGTCATCGGCCGGCACGACGGTTTCCGCGCTCGCCCGGTTCCGGTTGCGGTTACCGCGACCGGGACCGCAGGGACTCGATGAGCGATCCGGCGATGGACACCTCGCTGCCTTCTTCCGGGATCAGCAGCAGGCCGGCCAGGTAGAGCGGGATACCCGCGCCGCCGAACAGGGTCAGGACCACGAAGGCGATCCGGATGACCATCACGTCCACGCCGAGGTAGCGGGCCAGGCCCGCGGCGACCCCGGCCACCACGCTGTCCTGGACGGGCCGGCGCAGAGCAGTGCGCGGTGACTCGGCGGAAAACGGCGGGCCGGCGTGGAACTGGGCTTCTGGGTTCACGGTGTTCGTGTTCATGACCCCAGCCTGGCTCCGCGGGCCTGGTCGGCACATCGGGAAGACCCCCGGTGTACCCCTGATCCCCCACGCCACGGGATCAGGGACGTCCCGCAGTAGTTCGGGCTGGCAGCGGCTGATGCC
>DAIOWL010001209.1:0-2207 GCA_036758545.1 Streptosporangiaceae bacterium
GATGTGCCAGATGCTTGTCATGACGAGCTCCTATCCGGACGGTTCGTCCGTTTTGAGGTTAGCAGTATACGGACGGTGCGTCCACTTATCCGCTAGACTGGCTCCATGAGCGCTCCTTCCACCAAACCGAGGCGCGCCGACGCGCAGCGGAACCACGACGCGGTCCTGGCGGCGGCCAGGGCCGTATTCGCCCAGGCGGGAATCGATGCACCCATGGAAGACGTGGCCCGGGCCGCCGGCGTCGGGAAGGGAACCCTCTACCGGCGCTTCCCGACCCGCGAGCACCTGTTCGCGGCGATCTTGCAAGACCGGGTGGACGAACTCGACGCGTCCGCGCGGCGTGCGCTGGACGCCCCGGACGCGTGGCGGGCGCTGAGCGAGTGGCTGAAGCTGTATGACCGGTGCGCGACCGGGTACCGGGGCATGAGCGCCCGGGTCGGGGAATCCCTGAGTGACGACAGCTCAGCCGTCGGCACCATGTGCGGGCCGATGAAAAACAGCTTCGCCCGGCTGTTCGAGCGAGCCCGGCAAGAAGTCCCGCTCCGCCCGGACCTGACCCCGACGCAGCTGCTGTCGATGGTCAGCGCCCTGCCCAAGGACGCCGGCACGGGCCGGACGCCAGAACCCTGCCTGCGCGTTGTCCTGGACGGCCTGCGCGCCTAAAGATCCGGGCGCCGAACGCATCCGTCCCGGCCCGGGCGGCCTCATCGCCGCCGATGCGACCGCGCACCGACCGTGGCAGCATGAGCGGCCCCGCGCCCTCGGCCTGCTCGCACCCGGTTAGCCGGGACGGTAACACCCAGGCCCGTTCGGCACTGGAGGTCTTGATTTGTCCCGAACGGACCCGGTGTCTGCCTCGGGCACCGCGGCATGCAGCTAGCCGGGGGAGCGCTCCCAGGGCGTTCGCGGAGTAGCCACCTGCATCGTCGCCTACCCGGCCGCAATGACCTTCGGTATGCTGAGAAACTCCGCATTACGAGGGGCATTCATGCCTCCTGATCGCTGGTTCGCCGTGGGGACGGCCGACGCGTCAGCGAATGACGCAGGCCGCCGCGCGGCTGACGCTGCGCTCATCCACGACGGGGCCAAGCTGCTGATCGTGTTCTGCTCGCCTACCGAGAACCTCCCGGACCTGATCGGCCAGATCCGCTCACGATCTGGTGACGTACCCATGATCGGGTGCACGACGGCAGGCGAGATCGCGAGGTACGGCCCGCGCGACGGCAGCGTCGTCGTCGCCGCTCTCGGCGGGGACGGCTTCGTCATCGGCACCGCGGCCGCGGCCGGGGCGTCGGCGGATCTTCGCGGTGCAGGCGCCCGCGCGGCTCACTGCCTGCCCTCGCCCGCCGGCCATCCCCACCGCGTCGTGCTGCTGCTCACCGATGGCCTGGCTAGCGACCAGGACGAGATCATCCGCGGCGCGTATTCGGTCCTCGGCGCCGGGGTCCCGATGGTCGGCGGCTGCGCGGGCGACGGGCTGAAGATGACCAGGACATTTCAGTTCCACGGCGACCGCGTGCTGACCGACTCCGTGATCGCGGCCGGCATCGCTTCCACCGGCCCGCTGGGGATTGGCGCGCAGCACGGCTGGCGTGCGGTGGGCGAGCCAATGCTCGTGACCGGCAGCAGCCCGAACCGGGTCGACAGCCTCGACGACCGGCCGGCGCTTGACGTTTTCCTCGAGCGTCTCGGCACCGAGCCGGGGCAGCTCCGGCCGGAGGACCTGCCCGCCCTCGCCCTCATGCATCCCCTCGGGCTCGGCCGCCACCGAGGAGAAGAGCAGATGCGGTTCATCACCTCCGCCGACTTCACGCGACGCGCGCTGTTCTCCACGGCACAGGTCCCGCAGGGCAGCCTGGCCTGGCTCATGGAAGCCGACACCAGCGCGGTGCTGGCCGCCACCACCACCGCCTGCGATGCCGCGGTCGCGGCGCTCGGCGGGTCCGCCCCGCTCGGCATGCTCGCGTTCGACTGCGTGGCCAGACGCGGCGTGCTCGGCCACGCGGGGATCGAGAAAGAGATCCGGGAACTCGCGGACGCGGCCGGCGGGGCACCGCTGGCCGGGTTTTACTCATACGGCGAGATCGCCCGCACGCACGGCATGCGCGGTCTGCACAACTACACCCTCGTGATCTTGTCTGTCGCCTGATGTCCGCGTCGAAGTGGTTCCCGCAGCAACTCGTGGCCTTCCTGGAGGCCGTCTGGTC
>DAIOWL010001210.1:0-2206 GCA_036758545.1 Streptosporangiaceae bacterium
CCCGGGAGAGCCCCGGCCGGGACCAGATGTCACCCCAGGCGTAGCGGGTGATGAAATCCTGGAACGGCTCGGTGAACGGCGTGGTCGCCGCCACCGCCCGGTCGACGTGCTCGTCCCCGAGCACCTCGCGGCGTACCGTCATGCCCTGCCTGGCACGCTCGGTGTCATCCATGGCGATTCTCCGGTTTCTCGTGTGCGTCGATCGCCGCGGTAATAAAGGCATCGGTGGCGCCGAGGTAGCCGGACGGCTCGAGCGCCGAGTCGATCTGCTCGGCGGTGATGCCGGCCGACGAGAGCCGTTCTTCCAGCTTGGGCACTGCCAGCAGTACGTCGCGGAGCGGGAGCCCGGCGCTGGTGGCCCGCGCCCCCGCCTCGGCCACCAGGTCGTGCGCCTGGGCGCCGCCCAGCACGCCGGCCAGCAGCGAGGACACGTGCTCGGCGAGCGGCAGGCCCTTGGTCGCGGCCAGGTTGGCGGCCATCCGCGAGGTGTCCACGACGAGCCCCGGCAGCAGGTCGGCCGCCCAGCTCGAGGCCGAGCCGGTCAGCCTGAGCAGAGCGGTCAGCGGCTCCCATTCGGCGTGCCAGGCGCCGGCCGCGCGCTGAAGTTCCTGTTCCGAGGCCGCGGCCAGGGTCGCGAGCAGCCCCGGGACCTGTCTGGTGCAGCCGAGGATGGCGATCGAGGCGACCGGGTTGTGCTTGTGCGGCATGGCCGAGGAGCCGCCGCGCCGCGGCGACGCCGCCGGCGCCTGCTGATCGGCCCCGCGCTGATCGGCCCCGCGCTGATCGGCACGGGCCTCAGCCGGGCCACCTCCCTCGCTGACCTCGCCGACCTCCGACTGGGCCAGCAGCGTGACATCGCGCGCGATCTTGCCGAGCACCGCCGCGACGCGGGCCAGCGCGGCGCCCAGGTCGATGATCCGCAGCCGGTCCGTGTGCCAGGGCAGCACCGGCACGGCCAGCCCGAGTTCGGTGGCGAGCAGCGCGGTGACCCGCTGGCCGGCCTCGCCCAGCGATGCGAGCGTGCCCGCCGCGCCGCCGAACTGGACCGCGAGCCGCGGGCGCACAGAGTCGAGCCCGGCGCGGGCCTCGTCCAGGCTGGTCAGCCAGCCCGCCGCGACCAGTCCGAAAGTCACGGGGACGGCCTGCTGGAGCAGGGTCCGGCCGATCATGATCGAGTCCCGGTGCGCTGCGGCCAGCCCGGCCGCGGCGTCGGCCGCCCGGGCCAGGTCGGCCGCGATGACGTCGATGGCCCGCTTGGCCAGCAGCATCGCGGCGGTATCCACGATGTCCTGGCTGGTCGCCCCGCGGTGGACGGCGCTGACCGCGGTCTGGGGTACCTGCCGCGCCAGCGCACGAGCCAGCCCGGGCACCGGATTCCCGGTCAGCCCGGCGAGTCCGCCCAGTTCGTTCGGATCAAAATTGCCGGCCCTGGCCGCCGCGGTGACCGCCTCGCCCGCCCCGGCCGGCGCCAGCCCGGCCCGTTCGAGCGCCCGGGCCAGCCCCGCCTCGGCGTCCAGCATCGCCTGCAGCCACGCGACGTCGCCCGCCTCGACGCCGCCCCGGGCGAAAACCCCGCCGAACAGGCCCCGCTCGTTCGGCTTCTCAAGGTCAGGCATGTGCGATACCAGTCCTCTCCCGTATCCGGGTCACCACCATAGACTCCCAGCACGGCACGTATGGCTACCTCTGCTTTAGCTGTTCACTCAGATGACTTATCGTCAGATCATGACCGAGCACGTTCCGGGCGACGACGCCCGCATTGCGCAGCGCAGAAACCTTGTTACCGAGATCCCGGGACCCGTCTCGCGTGAGCTCCTGGCCCGGCGCGAGGGCGCCGTGGCCCGCGGCCTCAGCCACGTCCTGCCGGTGTTCGTCACCGACGCCGGCGGCGGGGTGCTGGTGGACGCCGACGGCAACTCCCTGATCGACTTCGGGTCCGGCATCGCCGTCGTCTCCGTCGGCAACGCCGCCCCCCGGGTGAGCGCGCGGGTCGCCGAGCAGGCGGCGCGGTTCACCCATACCTGCTTCATGGTCACGCCGTACGAGAGTTACGTCGAGGTCTGCGAGGAACTGGGCCGGCGCACGCCGGGGACGTTCGAGAAGCGCTCGGCGCTGTTCAACTCCGGCGCGGAAGCGGTGGAGAACGCGGTCAAGATCGCCCGGCACGCCACCGGGCGGCAGGCCGTCGTGGCGTTCGACCACGCCT
>DAIOWL010001211.1:0-2204 GCA_036758545.1 Streptosporangiaceae bacterium
ACCCGTGCTGCGCATTCCACCGCAACGTGGAGATCTCGTCACGCTATGCCTGGATCCACAAGCTCCGGCCCTCTTGCTTCAAGTGGGCCGCGATGGCCGCGATCGCGTCGCACCACATCCGGCTCGCCCTCTTCCCGCTCCGGCTGGACACCGACCGCACGGGCTACGTGGACATCCCGCACAGCCTGCGTCGCCGGAAAGTGCTGCTGACGCAGGACGTGGACACGATCCGGGCGACGAACAACGCCATCTTCAACGACATCTTCTGGGTTCACCTCGCCTACGTCACCGCCGACGACGGGATCGAGCGCCTGCGCGCGCTGCTGCAGGCGGAGCGGCACTACGCACCGGTCCTGGCCGGCTTCGAGGCGATCGACGAGGGACGGCGTGTCCTGGAGGACGAGATGGCGTCCGCGGCGGCTCAACAGAGGGCCGCTGATCTCATCTGGGAGGGCAACGTCGACCTCCTCGAGCACGAGCAGCGCGCCTTGGTGCAGCCCAACTTCGATCGCCTCTCGTGCGCATCCGCCTGGCTTGTCTCGATCGGTTCGGCCACAAGCTTCGAGATCCGCGGAGTGCGGCGCGAGATCGCGTACTTCACCTCGTTTTACCTCTACTCGCTCAGCCGGGGCATCCCGCACGCCCTGCGGGCATCGGCGTGGCCGCGGATCACCCGCTTCGACGACCGCTGGCGTTGGCTCGTGACCAGCGTCGTTCCACGTTTCCGGAGATTCGACGCCGACACGCGCTTGGTCGACGCCAGCCTGCGACACATCCTCGACGAAGCGCGCGACCTCGCCTTGACCCCCTGCGTCCTATCGCGTTCACCCGCAGATGAGCCACGGCGAGCTCCGCAACCGAGGCTCTGGCACCCGCCACGGCCCAAAGGGTGAACAGCCCCCTAGACACCGGCTGCTAGTCGCGGTGCCCACCCCAATGACCAGGGCGGCATCGCACTGTGATGGCCGTTCCCGCTGGCGTCAAACAGATCGGCCACCTCGGCGCGGACCTTCTCGGCGTTGCGGCCGTACAGCACGATGGTCTTGCCGGTGCCCCTGATCAGGCAGGCGTAGGCGGCGAGAGACTCGCTTGTCGTTGTCAATGCCCTCTCCTTGTCCCGTGATCGCACCTCACCGGGCGACGGACACCTCGTGCCACAGGCCGCCGCCGAAGGTCGCATGGGTCGAGCCGGACCCGTCCTGCTCTGTCGTCACTGCTTTCCTCGTGGCTGGGGCGACGTGCATGGCCAGCAGGTCTGCGGCCGAACGGGCGGCGAGCCGTGCTACCCGCCGGATCAGCCGCTCGCCTGTCGCCTGGTCGCGGCTCATCGTCATCTCGCCGGTGCGGCGGCTATGACGCGTGCCAGCGCAGGGCCGTACAGGTTGCGTTCGCCGAGGCGGCGGCGCAGCCAGGCGCGTTCGGCTGCCACCAGGCCGCCCCAGACGCCGTGCTGGCCGATGTCCCAGTGCTGCAGGGACAGCGCCACGCACCGGGTACGGACCGGGCAGGAACCGCAGATCGCGGTCGCCGCGGCCGCCTCGCGGCGCGCCTGGCCTGCCTCGGTACTGTCCGGGAACCACGCCTCGGGATCCAGGCCGGCGTCGGCGCACCGGGCGTGCCGGATCAGCCGGGCCCGGGGAGTTGCCGGTCATCGGTGCTCCCCCACCTACTACTGCCGGCTAACCCGAAGTCTGTGTCTCCGGTGCCGGTCGCCCAGTTCGGTGTTGGTGGTGACCTGGCCAGGCGTCCAGCCATGGCCGGCTGACCAGGGATGTTCGTGGCCATGAGAAAACTTGGCCGTTGACAGGTAACCGGCCGGCTATCAAGACGCTATCGACCACTGGGTCATGACTATCCACCCTGGCGGATGCGCACCGGCGCGCCGCGACCATAGCGTCGATGCCGTATCTCAAACATTCATGTGCGGGTCGCGCCAGCCACCTGGCAGGCGATCGTCCGCGGCCGTGTTCCTGGGCATCAGCACAGCCAACGCGGCGGTCTGCTAGCGGTCACCGGAGCACGCTTACGGCCGCGCCCCTGTACGGCGGCAGCTGAACCCCTCGGGGAGCCGGGGAGGGGAGCTCGAGGTGCTGCTCATTGGGCAGGAGCCTTGGCGTTGTTGATGGCAAACCGTGATCACGGCGGACCCGGTGGCGAAGGGCGGGCAGCTGCGTGATGATCCGAACGCCGGATCAGCGGGTCCG
>DAIOWL010001212.1:0-2202 GCA_036758545.1 Streptosporangiaceae bacterium
TCGGCGCTGGACCCCTGGAAGCCCTACCTGCTCCGGCGGTGGGACCAGGGCACCACCAAGATCGCGGTCCTGCACCGGGAGATCACCGCGCTCGGCTACGCCGGCAGCGAGCCCACCACCTACGCCTGGCTGGCCCTGCTCAAGCTCGCCGCCCCGCCGGAGCCACCCGCCCCGCCCTCGAAACAGCAGGTCGCCAGGTGGATGCTCACCGACCCCGCCCGCCTGGACGGCGATCAGCAGGCGCAGCTCACCGCCATCCGCGGCCGCTGCCCCGAACTGGACGCCCTGACCGGGCACGTCACCGCATTCGCCACGATCCTCACCCACCGCGCCGGCGACCGCCTCGACGGCTGGCTCGCCGCCGCCGAGGCCAGCCCCGGCCAGCCCGAGCTCGCCTCGTTCGCCAGCGGCATCCGCCAGGACTACCAGGCCGTCCGCAACGCCCTGACCCTGGAATGGAGCTCCGGCCGCGTCGAGGGCCTCAACACCCGCACCAAGCTGATCAAACGCCAGATGTACGGACGCGCATCCTTCTCCCTCCTCCGCAAGCGCATCCTCCTGACCAGCTAAAACAGCAGCCCAGTGACCATCCCGAAATATGCGACAGAGCCCTGCCCGGACTAAAAACCCTTCGTGGTCGTGAATTCGGTCAGTTTTTCGATGGCCGTGAAGGATCTGGTACTCGTAGCCGTACCAGATCCTTCGATCATGGCCGACGCGGCGCCGAGCAGGAGGTGCACCAGCCGGGAGTGACGCGGCAGCGAGGAATTCCTCGAAAAGGGGCCCAAAATCGAGATATAACTTGACACGCTCAAGCGATGAGATACATCGTATTCCTTGAGAATAATATCAGGATCTTTCCAGACGTGAGGAGGACGACGTGGCACGCGGGACCACGGGGGCGCCCCGTAATGCGCCGGGTCAGGACACGAGGAACTCACGGGCTCCGGGGTTCGGGGACCCCGGAGCCGACGGGGCCAAGGGGAAACGACCAGACCGGCCGCGATCAGGCGGAAGCCGCCTGATCGCGTTCGTATGCGGCCGCCGCTCGAAGTACGTGGTGGTCGCCTTCTGGATCCTCGTGGTCGCCGCCCTCGGGGGCCTGGCGGGCAAGCTGCAGGGAGCGGAGAAGAACGACGCGTCGGCGTACCTGCCGTCGTCGGCCGAGTCCACCCAGGAACTCAGCGAGCAGAACCTGTTCCAGTCCAAGGACCTCAACCCCGCCCTGGTCGTGTACGTGCGCGACAGCGGGGTAACAGCGGCCGACCTGCAGAAGGCGAAGGCCGACGCGCGGTACTTCGCCTCGCTGGGCGCGGTGAAGGGACGGGTCGCCCCGCCGGTGGTGTCCAAGGACCACAAGGCGATCCAGACCGTCGTCGGCGCGGACCTCGGCTTCAACAGCGACATCGGCGGCTTCGTCTCGAACGTGAAGAACGCCGCCAGCAAGGACAGCGCCGGGCTGAAGGTATATGTCGGCGGCCCGGCGGCCAATGCGGCCGATCAGATCAAGATCTTCAAGGGCATCGACTCCACGTTGCTGTACGCCACGTTGGCCGTGGTGATCGTGCTGCTGTTGCTTACCTACCGCAGCCCGGTGCTGTGGCTGCTGCCGATCCTGTCCGCGGGCGTGGCGCTGACCGTGGCCCAGGCCGTGATCTACCTGCTCACCCAGCACGCCAACCTGACCGTCAACGGGCAGAGCGAGGGCATCCTGGTCGTCCTGGTGATCGGCGCGAGCACCGACTACGCGCTGTTGCTCATCGCCAGGTACCGGGAGGAACTGCGCAGGCACGCGGACCGGCACCAGGCCATGGCGGTGGCGCTGCACCGGGCGGGCCCGGCCATCATCGCCAGCGGGCTGACCGTCGTGGCCGGCATGCTCTGCCTGCTCGCGGCCGAATCCAACGACATCTCCGGGCTCGGTCCGGTTGCCGCGGTCGGCATCGCCGTGGGCCTGATCGCGATGATCACGCTGCTGCCCGCGCTCCTCGTGATCTTCGGCCGGTGGATCTTCTGGCCGGTCAGGCCGGGTTTCGGCTCGCCCGAGCCGACCAGCCGCGGGTTCTGGTCGCGGGTCGGCCAGGTCATCGGCCGACGTCCGCGCACCGTGTGGGCGGTGACCGCCGTCCTGCTCGCGGCCGGCGCAGCCGGGATGATCGGGTTCAAGTTCGGCACGCTGACCACGGCCCAGTCGTTCCGCGG
>DAIOWL010001213.1:0-2197 GCA_036758545.1 Streptosporangiaceae bacterium
ACCGGAGCACGAACCCCGGCACCAGCGGGTCGGCGGGGTCCGCGACGAACGTGTGCTCCCCGGTCCGGTAGGCCATGCCGGTGACCTGCGGGACGACAGCCGGGCGGCCCGCGGCGGTGGTGGCGGCCAGGGCGGTGCCGGTGAAGACGGACCCGACGATCGACTCGTGGCGCAGCGTCGGCCCCGCCGGGGCGACGCGGCCCTGGCTGGCCAGGACCGCCAGCCGGGCGCAGGTACCGGATCCGCAGGGCGAGCGGTCGACCTCACCGTCGGCGAACACGGTCACGTTGCGCTGATGCACCTGGCCTGCGGCCGAGCCGAGGTGCTCGTACAGGATCGTGCCGTAGATCCCGCTGAGCCGGGGGTCGCTGGGGTGGACGGCGTGCTCGCTGTCGTTCAGCGCCCATTTGACCTCGCGGCCCAGCGCGATGAGCTCGCGGTAGTGCGCCGCGTCGACCCTCAGCCCGGCGCTGGCGGCGTCCAGGCTGGCGTAGATCGCCCCGCCGTAGGCGACAGTGACCAAGACCTGGCCCCGGGAGGTGCCCAGCGCGATGCCGGAGGCGAGCACGTAACTGGGCACGTTGACAAAATCGACGGCCACGGTGCGGCCGCGGTCCCGGTGAACCCGGGCCGTGACCCGCCCGGAGGGAACGTCGATGACGACGTCGGCGCTGCCGTCCCGGGGGGCCTGAACCAGGCCGGTGTCCACGGCCCAGGCGCCCAGGGCGATCGTGCCGTGCCCGCAGGCGGTGGAAAAGCCGTCCTTGTGCCAGAACAGCACGCCCAGGTGCGCGCCCTCATCGTCGGGCGGCACGACAAGCCCGCCGTACATGTCGGCGTGCCCGCGCGGCTCGAAGCACAGCAGTTTCCGCAGCTCCTGCGCGTCCGGGCTGTCGATGGCCCGCACCCGCCGGTCCGCGACGCAGACACCAGGCAGCGCCACCGGAGGTTCGGCCACGATCCGGAACGGCTCCCCAGCGGTGTGGTAATCGGTCGTTGACACCGTCCGCAGCATCACCCAACCAGCATCGCGCATCCGCTCACCGGCATGAGCGCAGCTCGCCGCGAGGAAAAACGGGTGCCTCCCTAGCATTCGACGATGTTGAGGGCCAGCCCGCCCCGAGCGGTCTCCTTGTACTTGTCCTTCATGTCCGCGCCGGTCTCGCGCATGGTCTTGATGGCCTTATCCAGCGGGACGTGATGCCGGCCATCTCCCCAGACGGCCATCCGGGCGGCGGTGATGGCCTTGACCGAGCCGACGGCATTGCGCTCGATGCAGGGGATCTGCACCAGCCCGCCGACCGGGTCGCAGGTGAGGCCCAGGTTGTGCTCGATGCCGATCTCGGCGGCGTTCTCCACCTGCTCCGGAGTGCCTCCCAGGACCTCGGCGAGGCCGGCGGCGGCCATGGAACAAGCCGAACCGACTTCCCCCTGGCAGCCCACCTCCGCGCCGGAGATGGACGCGTTCTCCTCGTTGAAGCTACGGCAACCTGGCCACCCGGGATCTTCTGCCTGTTCCTCGAACGGCTATCCAACGTCGAGGAGCACGTCGGGGAGCACACGGCCCTGCTGTGCGCGATCGCCGACGGCCTCGCCCGCGAGCACGTCTTCGGCTTCGACCGGGCGATCCGCGTCGTAACCTGACCGGCCCGCGCCAAAGCGCGCGCACGTGGAGGGCGGTCAGACGGATGGAGCCGAACGAGCCGGGTTAACCGCCGCGCGAAAACCTAAACGCTGATCCGAGCAGGCCGTGGCGCCGTCTAGCTGCCCAGGCCGAGGCCGGGAGCCGCGCTGGAGCGCCCATCGCCACCTTGCTGCTGGCCGAGTTCTCGCCCCGCAAGTGGCGCGGCCCGCTGCTCGGCGCCTTCGTCACCATGTAAGCACGGTCGCGAGGAAGAGGCCAACGCGGTGCTACGCAAGGTCTACGGCGTCGGGGGCCACAGTGGCGGACCTGCCCGAAGAGGTCCACGAGAACCTGCGTCTCCGAGATCCGCGGTTCAGCCGTCGGCATGGCCTCCTCCCTGAGCCGCATCGGCGCGGCCATCGGCACCTACCTGGCCCCGAGGCCCTGTCCCACATCGGCATCGGGCCTACGATGATCATCGCCGCCGTCATCACCCTCATCGGCGCTGGGGTCTCGGTGGCGTGGGCCCCGGAGACCCGGGGGCTCACCCTGGGCGAGTCGGCCGCGCTGGGC
>DAIOWL010001214.1:0-2193 GCA_036758545.1 Streptosporangiaceae bacterium
GGTGGCCTCAGCGGTGGCGGGGGCCGTTCATCTCCTCTGTCCGGCTGAACTGCCCGGTCGGCTGGTCGTCGTGCGGGCGCCGGGGCGCGGGCACCGGGCGGTACCGCCGGTCGTGGCGCCGGCGCCGGACCAGCATGACCGCCATCGCGCCGCCCGCCGCAGCGGCCACGGCCAGCGCCACCAGCAGGACGATCAGGCGGGTAGGCAGACCGGACGAGGCGCTGTCCTGGGCCAGTTCGGTGCCCGACTGCGAACCCGCGCCCGGCTGGCCGTGGCCGGCGCCTGATGCGGTCACGACGCCCGAGCTGGAAACGGAGATCGTGCCGGATCCCGCGGAGGAACCGGTACCAGCACCGGCACCGGTACCGGCACCGGTACTAGTCCCCAGGAAGACCGAGGTCTCGTTGGACGGCAGGCTCACGCTCGCGGTGCCGACGGCCAGCACGCGGAAGTAGTACCGGGCTCCGACGGGCAGGCCCGTCACCGTGTAGGTGTGGACCCGCGGGTCCGAGACCTCATCGAATGACCGCATGAACGAGCGGACCGGACGCGTGCCCACGAACACCAGGTAGTTGCTGACCTTGGTCCCGCCGCCGGGCTGCGACCAGGACAGGATCACCGACCGGTGGCTGACCCTGGCCGTCAGGCCGGACGGCGCCACGGGCCGGGTGGGCACCGCGCGCGGACCCGTGAAGACCGACGTCACGGGGGTCGCGGGCCCTTCGCCCGCAGCGTTGAGCGCGGTGACCTTGATGTAGTACAGGCTGCCGTTCGTTGCGTCGGTGAGCCGGAAACTCGGGCCCGAGGTGGTGAACTCCCTGGCCCCCACGAGCGACGAGCTGTACCCCAGGTACACGTGGTAGCCGGTGACCGGGGAACTGCCTGCTGATGTGGGCGGGGACCACGACAGCGCGATGAAGCCATCGCCGGCGTCGGCCTTCAGTCCGGTCGGCGAGCCAGGCGCGGACCCGGAGCCAGTCACGGCCCCGCGGGCCCGTGGGGTGACCGTCACGGTCGCGGGAGGGCCGTCATCGTGCCCGTTGTCCGCGCGCACGCGAAAGTAGTATGCGGTGCCGTTGGTCAAGCCGTCCTGCTCAATGTCCGGAGGAGCCCCGGCCGCGCCTTCATACACCGTCAACCGGACCACTGATTCGCCATGAAATCGGCCCTTACCAGTATGCCGGCTGGCTCCTAGCGTGCTAGCTATGAGCACCTTGACGCAGGCCCAGCCGAGTACCGTGGTTAAGACCCGGCTCCTCAGCGTGCCGCTGGCCGTCACGTTCCTAGCCGAATTCACCTCGCTGACCAGCTTCTTCCTGCTGCTGTCGGTGATGCCGATGCTGGCGGCGGCGGCCGGCACCGGCAGTTCCGGCGCCGGGCTGATCACCGGGTCCCTGCTGCTGGGGACCGTGGCGGCCGAGGTCGCGGCTACAGCAGCGATCAGGCGGTTCGGCTACCGCACGGTGCTCGCGGCCGGAGCGGTGCTGCTCGGCGCGCCGGCCCTGGCCATGCTCGTACGCGAGCCCCAGGCCGTCATGGTGAGCATCAGCGTGGTGCGCGGTTTCGGGTTCGGCTTGTCCGGCGTGGTCACCGGGGTGCTCACCGCCAGGCTGCTTCCCCCCGAACGGCGCGGCGAAGGGCTCGGCCTGCTCGGCGTCGTCTCCGGCGTCCCGGCGATAGTCGCGCTGCCGGCCGGGGTCTGGCTCGCCGGACACCACCTGGCCGCCGCGGCCGCGGCGATGGCGGCCACGGCCGCCCTGCTGCCGCTGGTGGCGATCCGCTGGCTGCCGGGCGGGCGCGAGGCCCGGCAGACCGCTCACACCAGGCGGAGGCAGGACGCAAGGATGGCGGCTACAAACGCCCTGCGGCTGCCGCTGATCTTCGCCGCCGCTACCATCGCGGCGGGCACGCTCGACTCGTTCCTGCCGCTCGCGAAGGGGATCCCGAGCAGCCTCGCCTCGGCCGCCCTGCTCGTGCAGGCGATCACCGCCACGCTCAGCCGCTGGCAGGCCGGCAAGCACGGGGACAGGTACGGTCACACACGGCTGCTCATCCCGGCGCTCGCCGTGGCGGCGCTCGGCATGGCCGCGATGATAGTGCTGGGCTCGCCCGTCGTGATCATCGCAAGCATGGTGCTGTTCGGCGCCGGGTTCGGCGTGATCGAGAACGCGACGTTCGCGCTGCTGATCGAGC
>DAIOWL010001215.1:0-2187 GCA_036758545.1 Streptosporangiaceae bacterium
CCGCGTCTCACCTAATGAGGCTCGGCGAAAGCGGGACGCCGAGCCTCGTTTTATGCCCGGAACCCCGGAACGCCGGAAGGCCCCCGGAAGCCCTCGGTACGACATCATCGACTGATGGACGACATCGACGCGCGCATCGTCGCCTTCCTGGTCCGGGACGCCCGGGCCAGCTACGCCCTCATCGGCGGCGAGGTCGGCCTGTCCGCGCCGGCGGTCAAGCGCCGGGTGGACCGGCTCCGGGCTGCGGGCGCGATCACCGGCTTCTCGGCCCGGGTCGACCCGGCCGCGATGGGCTGGACCACCGAGGCGTACGTGGAGCTGTACTGCGGCGGCCGGACCTCACCCGAGGAGATCGGCGTGGCGGTCCGGCGGTACCCCGAGGTGGTGGACGCGTGCACGATCACCGGGGAGGCGGACGCCCTGGTTCACATCAGGGCCACCGACGTGAGGCACTTCGAGGACGTCATGGAGCGCATCCGGGCCGAATCCTTCGTGGTCAGGACCAAGAGCGTGATCGTCCTGTCGCGGCTGGTCGACCGGGCCGACGCGCTGGCCCCGATGCCCTGAAGTTGCGCCGAATCCGGCGTATGGCCAGTTGCTGACCAGCTAAAGTCGTCCACATGTCGGAGTTTGAGCAAGATCCGAGCGCGAGCACCGGACGGTTCCGGGCCTTCGTCGAGCGCGGCGACCAAGACACCCCGCGGGCCCGGCGCTCGCGGGTGTCTCCCCCCATGATGATCGCCGGGGTGGTGGTGATGATCGTGGTCATCGTCGCCATCATCATCGCCGTGGTCTAGCGCCGCTGCGCCCCAGAACACCCTGAAGCGCCCTAACCTGGAACGATGAGTGTTACCGCCACATCGCGGGTCGCGACGGAACGCGGCGAGCGCTACCGCAAGCAGCTCGCCAGCCATTTCGGCAACAAGATCGAGGTCGTCGAGGAGCCCGCGGGCACGGTGCTCCGCTGGGGGTTCGGCGGCAGCACGACGCTCACCGTCGAGGCCGGGGCGCTGGTCATGCGGGCCGACGCCGAGGACGCCGAGACGCTCGACCGGGTGAAGGACGTGACCGGCCGGCATCTGGAACGCTTCGGCGAGAAGGACGGCCTGTCCGTTACCTGGCAGTAGCCCGCGGTCCCAGCTGCCCGCGCTTAGATGACGATTTGGCTTCTTGACGGTCGGGGCGGTGAGCGGCGGGTGGCAAGATGACTGGCATGAGAAACGTCGCGGTCGCGGCCGGCGCTGGTGATGCGTGTGAACGCTGACCAGCCGGTCGCTGTGGTGACTGGCGGCAACCGCGGCGTGGGCCGTGAAGTGTGCCGGCAGCTCGCCCTGCTCGGCTTTTCCGTCGTGCTCGGCTCCCGGGATCTGCGCCGGGGGGAGCTGGCCGCCAAGGAACTCGATCCCGAGGGGATGCGGATCGTCGCCTGCCAGCTCGAGGTGGACAACTCGGTCAGCGTCGCCGGCATGGCCGAATGGGTGAAGAACCGGTTCGGCCGCACCGACGTGCTCGTGAACAACGCGTCGACCATGTACGACCGGTGGGCCACGGCGAGCAACGCGGACCTGGGCACGGTGGCCGAGGCGGTCGACGTCAACCTGTTCGGCCCCTGGCGGGTGATCGACGCGCTGCTGCCGATGCTGCGCTCCAGCACCCGGCCCAGGATCGTCAACGTGAGCAGCGAGGGCGGCTCGATCTCCGTGATGACCGGCGGCTCACCCGCGTACAGCGTGTCCAAGGCCGCGCTCAACGCGCTCACCCGGCTGCTCGCCGCGGAACTGGCCCGGGACGGCATCCTGGTCAACGCGGTCTGCCCCGGCTGGCCCGCCAGCGAGAACCACCCCGACGGCCGCTCGATCACCCAGGCCGCGGCCAGCGTTATCTGGGCGATCACCATCCCCAACGGCGGCCCGACCGGCACCCTCACCCGGGACGGCCAGCCCTACCCCTGGTAGCGGAACCTCAGCTAGGTTCCGGGTCCGGCTGGAAGCGGTAGCCCATGCCGGGCTCGGTGATCAGCCAGCGCGGCCTGGCCGGGTCCGGCTCGAGCTTGCGCCGCAGCTGAGCCATGTACAGCCGCAGGTTGCCGGTGGCGTCGGCGTAGCCGGGCCCCCACACCTCGGTCAGCAGCTGGTTCCGGCTGAGCAGCTTGCCGGGGTTCCGCAGCAGCACCTCGAGCAGGTGCCA
>DAIOWL010001216.1:0-293 GCA_036758545.1 Streptosporangiaceae bacterium
TTCCGGGGGTGGCCGGCGCGCTGGCCATCGGCGCGGTGGCGGCGCGCACGGCCCGACGTGGCGGGCGGCCGGGGGCGCGGATCGCGCCGAGGGGTCCGCTGCCGACGACGCGCCGCTACGTCGCGCGGATTCCGTACCCGGTCGCCGCCGACTTCGTCGCGACGGCCAAGGGGCCGCTGACCCGCGCGCAGCCGCTGTACCAGGATGTGGCCGGCCTGACCGGGATCGGATGGGAGCTGCTGGCGGCGTGCGACTGGATGCAATGCCAGGCGCGGTCGCGTTACTCACCGGTG
>DAIOWL010001216.1:303-2187 GCA_036758545.1 Streptosporangiaceae bacterium
CTGCGCGCGACCTTCGAGGCCCGCGGCTACACCGCCTGGGACCCGACCAGCCCCGCCTTCATCATCGAGAACCCGAACGGGACGCTGCTCGGCATCCCGACCGCCTTCGCCTCCTGGACCGGCGAGGCGCTCGACGCCAAGATCCCGCTGCTGCGGGCCAAGCCCGTCTACCAGCAGGTCGCGGACGGCCAGCGCGTCCGCTGGGAGCTGCTGGCGGCGTGCGACTGGATGCAGTGCCAGGCGCGGCCGCGCTACTCACCGGTGCACGGCGAGAAGCTGGGCACCGCCAATCCCGACGGCACGATGTTCCGGACCAGGTCAGCGGCCTTGGCGCAGTGCGCCAGCGAGCTGGTCGAGCTGGCCGGCGCGGTCTATCAGATTGACCTGCCGGCCGGCCGGGCCCTCTCGGTGCGGGAGCTGGCCAACGTGTTCGCCGCGTTCCGGTGGGGCGGGCTGCTCCGGGAGCACGGGATTTCGGCCATGGAATTCCCGTACTCGGTGGCGGGGCTGACCGCCCAGCACCTGAAGATGCGCTGGCCCGACATTGACGAACCGTATGCGCCGGACAAGCCGGGCACGCGGTTCCGGATGCCCTTCGGTGCGGTTCCCGTCGTGCTCAGCCTCGGTTACCGCGCCGTGGTCTAGGTCAGGCGGGCCCGAGGTCAGGCGGGCAGGGCCAGTCCGCCGTGGTCGGGCAGTGCCTCGTGGAGCTCCCGGCGAGAGCTGATGCCGAGCTTGGCGAACACCTTGCGCAGGTGCCACTCGACCGTGCGTGCGCTGAGGAAGAGCTCGGCGCCGATCTGGGAGTTCGTGTATCCGTCCCGGGCCCGCCGGGCGATCTGCCGTTCCTGGGCGGTGAGCTCGACGCGCGTTTCCACGGTGCGCTTGCGGACGGTCTCCCCCGTCGCGACCAGCTCGCGGCGGGCGCGCTCGGCGAACGCTTCGGCTCCCATCGTGGCAAGCATCTGATGGGCCGTCCGCAGCTGCACCCGGGCGTCGACCCGCCTGTTCTCGCGTCGCAGCCACTCTCCGAAGACGAGATGAGCGCGGGCCAGGGCCATGGCTCCGCGGCACCGGCCCAGCCGCTCGATCGCCTCCAGGTAGAGGGGTTCGGCGTCACCGCTGTCGCTCACGAGCGCGCGCGAGCGTGCCTCGATCCCCAGCCCCCACTGGGTCCCGCTGAACCGGGTCGTGCGTGCGAGCTGCTCGACAGCGCCGGCGGCGAGGGCGGTCTGGCCGGTGCGCGCCGCCGCCTCGACCAGCTCGACCAGGCCCCAGTTGGCGAATCCCAGTTCCTGCGGGTACGCGCATGCCTGACCGGCGGCGTCTAGTGCGTCCTGGTAGCGTCCGAGGCCGTTGCTGAGCACGGCACTGGTGTACTGGACCAGGCTCACCCCCATTCCCTCGCCGCGCGCCGTCGCGCCCTCGAGGGCGGCCTGGATCAGGCGGGTGGCCTCGGCCGGGCGCCCCTGCCAGCCCGCGACGGCCACGGCGCCGTAGGAGGGCAGGGCGTTCCCCGTCGCCTCGGTGATCGCGCCGGTCTCCTCGACGAGCGAGGCCGCCGCCGCGAACTCGCCCGCGTGCAGGTGCAGGCCGATTCGCTGGCTGAGCACGAGCGGAAGCACGGCGAGCGCGCCGGCGTCGCGGATGAGCCGGAGATACCGGGTCGAAAGGGTGTGCCAGCCCTCGTCGTCCCACACATCGTGGGCGCTGCGGCAGGCGATGAAGTACCAGCGGATCTCGTCCTCGATGGTCAGGTCGCCATCGCGGAAGGCGGTCAGGGCCCGGCGTACCAGTGGCGCCCCGGCCTCGTACCCGTCCGTGATCAGGACCGCCAGCCCGTCGAGGAGCAGGTCGGGCGCGCGCGGGGGCTGCGCCGCGGCG
>DAIOWL010001217.1:0-2183 GCA_036758545.1 Streptosporangiaceae bacterium
GCAGGCCCGAGTGGATCAGGGTTACCAAGCACCCGCCCTCCCGCCCCCGGCCCCAACCGTTCCAGCCTCCCATGCCCCGCCCACCCCCAGCCCGCCACCCCGCCCCCAGCGACGGCTTACCGCGGGCCTAGGCCGGCCACCGTGGGAGCCGCGGCACGGGGTGCGTTACAACAGTCTGGGGGTACCGCGTGAGAAGACAGCAAAGGGTGGTAACGACGTGACGCATAGGTTCCCGGCACTGATCGCGGCTCCGGCTCCGGAGGAGGGGCGGCTCTGGCTGACCGGAGCGCGGCTCTTCGACGGTACCGGGGCGGCGCTGCGCGAGAACACCGCGATCCTGGTCGAAGGCGGCATCATCCGCCGCGTCGCGGACGACCGGGAGCGGTGCCCGGACGGTGCCCGCCCGGTCGACCTGGGCCGGCGGGTGCTGATGCCGGGACTGACCGACGCGCACACCCACGCGTCCGGCCGCGTGCCGCACACCGCCAAGGGCGCCGAGGGGGCGCTGCCTGGGGTAGCGGCGCATTTCCTGCAGGCCGAACTCCGCGACTACCTGCGCTTCGGCGTGACCACCATCCGGGTCTGCGGGTCGCAGGGGCTGATGCCGCAGCAGGCCAGGCAGGCCATGCGCTATGGCGCGTTCCGCGGTCCCCGGCTGCTGACCTGCGGGAAAATCATCTCGGCCACGGCACCGGGCGGGCGCTTCTACGGCGACATGTACCGGGAAGCGGATGGTCCGGACGACATCAGGCGCGCGGTCAGGGAACAGATCCGCTACGGCGCGGACTTCGTCAAGGTGATGACGACTGGCGCTCGCTCCAACGAACTCGAGGACCCCGACCCGCTTCAGCTCACCGAGCCGGAGCTGGCCGCCGTCACCGACGAGGCGCACCGGCTGGGCTACCGGGTGGCCGCGCACGCGGAGGGCCTGGACGGCTGCGCCGCGGCGATCAGGCACGGGGTGGATACCATCGAGCACGGCATGTACCTGCACCAGCGGCCGGACCTGCTGGAAGCGATGGCCGCGGGGGGACAGGTCCTGGTGCCTACGCTGTCTGGCTACTACTGGATGGCCGGAATGGGGGAGGCGGTCGACCCGGCGGCCGGGCCGGGGGAGCCGCTCGGCGCCGAGGCGGCGCACGCCGATCCCGGTATGCCTCCGGTGCTGACCGGGCTGGCGCAGTTCAACCTCGAGCAGGGCGCGGCCAGCATGCGAGCCGCCCGCCTGGCGGGCGTGCCGATCGCGCTCGGCAGTGACGTCAGCCTGGCCACCGGACTGGAGATCCAGCGGATGGTGCATCACGGGCTCACCCCGGCCGAAGCCCTCGTCGCCGCGACCAGGACCGCGGCCGAAGCGCTCGGCCTGGGTGAGCACATCGGCACGGTGACCGAGGGCAAGCTCGCCGACCTGATCGTGGTCGACGGGGACCCGCTGACCGAACCGCGCTTGCTCTCCGACCCTGACCGCATCTGGCTGGTCTTGCAGCTCGGCGTCCCGGTCGCCGGGCAGGCTCTGATCAACGAGGCCCCGACCAGCCCGGCCCCGGCCAGCCCGGCTCAGACCAGTCCAGGCAGCTGAGGTGACGGTGCGGGTCTTGCTGCGACACTACGGCTTCGCCATGGCGTATCTAGCCGGCGTCGTCGCGGCCGGGCTCGCCTATACCCTGCTGGACCCGGACGCCCAGGCCCGGCTGATCGCCTGGGCCAGCACGAACGTGGCCAACCTGGAGCAGGAGCCGGTAGGCCCACTGCTGGTCTCCGCGTTCGTCACGTCCGGGTTCTTCCTGGCCTGGCCGGCGCTGATCGCGCCGGCCGTCTTCGGTGCGAACCGTGCCCTCGGCAACACCAGGACAGCGCTGGTCTGCCTGGCCGGGCACGTGATCGGATCCCTGGTCAGCGAGGGCATCCTCGCCTACCGGATCGACGCCGGCCAGCTCTCCGCCGCGAACCGGCACATCAGCGACGTGGGCCCGTCCTACGTGGTGCTGTCGGCCATCGTGATCGCGCTGATCTGCGGCGGCTGGCTGGTGCGCACGCTGGCCGCTGTGGACCTCGCGGTGCTGGTGTTTCCCGGCCAGATCTTCGGTGGCCTGAGCCAGCTCGACGTGACCGCGGTCGGACACCTGACCGCGGCGCTCACCGCCGCCGCGGCCACCGCCCTCATCCTGTACCGCCAGAGCCGG
>DAIOWL010001218.1:0-2182 GCA_036758545.1 Streptosporangiaceae bacterium
ACCCGAGAAGTGGCAGGGACGCGCTTCGGCAGACGGTCGTGGTGAGCTGCTGCCACAAGTGGCCATTTCGTGGTAGACATGGCAAAATTGACCTACTGGCCCCCGAAGCGCGAGCGCCGTGCGTACCTGAACCCGGTCTTCTCTCCCCCCCAGGAGCCGGGTTACCCAGGGCAACGCACGGCGCTCGCAGTCAGTAGGTCATGCCGAGGTACTCCTCGTAAGCGGCAAGGCCAACTCAGGCGATTGGTGCCAGCCTGTTACCTGCCGTAAAAAGAGGTACAGATGGTCGCGGCTCAATAGCCTCCTGGGCAACGGTTTTATAGCTGCCTGGGTCTGGAGCAGCACGACAAGACACATGGTAGCAACTGGGCTCCTGTTCAACTACCCCGGCACCTCATACTCGCGCTGGTCACATCGCCTTGGTGCACGGGCCGCCGGGAGAACCGCCGGTGTTGCAGTCTGCAGGCCATCCGTATGCTGGTGCGAGCCGCTCACGGCACGGCTGTGGCGTAATGTTGGCCACTAGTGGCCCGGTTTCCCGGGCTGCTGGAGGCGTTGAGTCCAGTCCCCGCTGACGCTTCCTTCATTAGGTGAAGGAGCCAGCAGGTGAGTCGTCTCGGCGTTGTCGGCCGCAGGCTGGACTCTCGCCGGGGCCGGTGTCCCTGACATGCCAGGCGACAGGCTTCGTCGGATCCTGGCCGAGCTGGGAGCTGGAGGAGATGGGTTGTCGGCGGCCCGGCTGTGCGCCATATTCCCGCAGCTCGCGGGGGTGAGTGGTGCCGGTGTCATGCTGATGTCGGGTGACGTGCCACGCGGGTCGCTGTGTAGCACCAACGACGTGAGCCAGTTGATCGAGGACCTGCAGTACACGCTGGGCGAAGGACCGTGCCTGGATGCCTACCAGCAGGACCGGATCGTGGCCGAGCCTGACCTGGCGGATCCGGTGACTCGCCGGTGGTTCGCCTTCACCCCGCCAGCGCTGGAAGCGGGCGTGCGGGCGGTGTTCGGGTTCCCGTTGCGGGTGGGCACCGTACGTCTGGGGGCGCTTAACCTCTACCGGGAGTGGTCTGGTCCGCTGAGCGACGACCAGAACGCCGACGCGCTGGTGATGGCCGACGTGGCTGCTCGCTGGGTGCTGGAAGCCCAGGCCGGCGCATCCCCCGGGGCGGTGGCCAGAGAGCTGGAGGCCGGCGCCGACTTCCACTTCACGGTGCACAACGCGGCAGGCATGATCTCGGTCCAAGCGGACATCAGCGTCACCGAGGCGCTCATCCGCCTGCGGGCGTTCGCCTTCAGCCACGATCGCCTGCTGGCTGACGTGGCCCAGGACGTCATCGACCGTAAGCTCCGGCTGCAATGAGGCCGCCCTTCTGGGCTAGGGCAGACCGCTACTACGATGGATGCTACGGCCCGGGGCGGCATCCGGCGTCGGCCTGCCGAAATGGGCCGCCGAGCGCTCAGGAGGGTGCATTGAGATGACCCGAGAAGCCGACGTTGTCCGGTCACTCGTGGAGATGGCCGACAATCTCGTCGACGACTACGACGTCGTCGACCTACTAACCGGACTCGCGAACCGGTGCGTGACCCTGCTCGACGTCTCTGCTGCCGGGGTGATGCTGGTCTCTCCTAAGGGCACCCTGGGGCTGGTGGCCTCCTCCAGCGAGGCGATGCGCCTGCTGGAGCTGTTCGAGCTGCAGGCCCAGGAAGGCCCCTGTCTTGACGCCTTCCGCGTTGGCCAGCCTGTCGAACACGAGAACCTGCAGGCTGGGTCCGGCCGCTGGCCGTCGTTCTCCACAGCCGCCCTCAAAGCCGGCTTCCATTCGGCGGTCGCCCTGCCGCTGCGGCTGCGCGATGCGACCCTCGGCGCGCTGAACCTGCTCAGTGTCAGACAGACTCCCATGGTCGAGGCCGACATCATCGTGGCCCGGGCGTTCGCGGACCTCGCTACCGTCAGCATCGTGCAGCACCGTACCGCCACCGAAGCCCACCGCCTGAACGAGCAGCTGTCCGCCGCCCTGACCAGCCGCGTGGTGATCGAGCAGGCCAAAGGCGTCATCGCAGAGCGCGCGGGCATCGACCTTGCCGAGGCTTTCTCCCGGTTGCGGCACTACGCCCGCAACCGCAACCTCCGCCTCACCGACGTCGCCGAAGCCGCTATCGTCGGCAGCCTGGATCCGCAGGC
>DAIOWL010001219.1:0-2179 GCA_036758545.1 Streptosporangiaceae bacterium
AGCAGTTGTGCGCGCCGATGCTCGACAAGCTGGAGGGCCTGCCGGATCCGCAGCGTGATGCGCTGGGCATCGCGTTCGGCCTGAATAGAGGGGCAGCGCCGGACCGGTTCCTGGTGGGGCTGGCCACGCTCAGCCTGCTGTCAGAAGTAGCTGAGCAGCAGCCGCTGTTGTGCGTGATCGATGACGCGCAGTGGCTAGACGGGGCATCGGCGCAGGCGCTGGCGTTCGTGGCGCGCCGGCTGCTGGGCGAGCCGATCGCGCTGGTGTTCGCCACGCGTGAGCCGGGCGAGTATTTTCGGGGATTGCCGGAGCTGCTGGTCGGAGGGCTACGTGACGGCGATGCGCGGGAGCTGCTCGGCTCGGTAGTCAGGGGGCCCCTGGATGAGCGGGTGCGGGACCGCCTCGTCGCGGAGACGCGGGGTAATCCGCTGGCGCTGCTCGAGTTGCCACGAGGAGTGACGGCCGCGGAGCTGACCGGCGGGTTCGGTGTGCCGGGTGCGCCGGGGCTGCCAGGGCGGGTCGAGGATAGTTTCCGGCGGCGTCTGGAGCTTCTGCCGGCCGCCACCCAGCGGCTGATGCTGGTCGCCGCAGCGGAGCCGGCCGGCGAGCCGGCGATGCTGTGGCGAGCGGCGGAACTGCTCGGGATCGGGGCCGAGGCCGTGGCACCAGCGGGGGACGCCGGGCTGCTGGTGATCGGCGAGCGGGTGACGTTCCGGCACCCGCTGGTTCGGTCGGCGGTGTACCGGGCCGCGTCGCCGCCCGAACGGCGGGCCGCGCACCAGGCGCTGGCCGACGCGTCCGATCCGGAGGCCGACCCTGATCGCCGGGCCTGGCACCGCGCGCAGGCGACGCTGGGGCCCGATGAGGAGGTCGCTTCGGAGCTGGAGCACTCGGCGAGCCGCGCCCAGGCCCGCGGCGGGCTGGTCGCGGCGGCCGCCTTCCTGGAGCGCGCGGCCGTGCTGACCCTCGACCCGGCGCGCCGGGCGGAGCGGGCGCTGGCCGCGGCGCAGGCCAGGTATCAGGCCGGCGCGTTCGGCGAGGCCCTAGAGCTGCTCGCCGCCGCGGAGGCCGGGCCACTGGATAAATTCGCCAGTGCCCGGGCGGACCTGCTGCGCGGCCAGATCGCGTTCGCCTCGGGCCTAGGCCGTGACGCACCCGCGCTGCTGCTCAAGGCGGCCAAGCGGCTCGAGCCGCTCGACGCGCGGCTGGCGCGCGAGACTTACCTGAACGCGCTGTCCTTCACGCTATTCGCCGACTACCTTTCCAGCGGCAGCGATGCTCTTGAGGTCGCCCGGGCCGCGCGGGCGGGCCCCTCGTCACCACAGCCTGCGCGGCCGCTCGATCTGCTGCTGGACGGCTTGGCCCTGCTGGTCACGGAAGGCTACCCAGCGGGGGTGCCGGTGCTCCGCCAGGCGCTGAGCGCCTTCCGCGGCACGGATCTCTCCACCGGGGAGGGGCTGCGCTGGCTCTGGCCAGCCTGCCTCACCGCCGTGCTGGTGTGGGACTACGACAGCTGGGACATGCTCTCCGCCCGCCTGGTCACGTTGGCCCGAGATGCTGGTGCGCTCATGGCGCTCCCCATCGCCTTCGCCAACCGTGCGGGGGTGTACCTGTTCGCCGGCGAACTGGCCGAGGTCGCCTCGCTCGTCGCGCAGGCGACGTCGGTGACCGACGCGATCGGGAGCAGCTTCGCGCCCGATGGCGCGCAGACGCTCACCGCCTTCCAGGGCCGCGAACCCGACACCTCCGCGCTGATCGAGGCGGCCACCAAAGACGCGCAGCGCTGCGGGGAGGGCGGAGGGCTGAGCCACGTCCGATGGGTGACCGCAGTGCTGTGCAACGGCCTGGGCCGGTATGAGGAGGCGCTGGCCATCGCGCAGCCCGCTAGCGAGGATTCCCCCGCGCAGCAGTTCTCCATCTGGGGCCTGGTCGAGCTGATTGAGGCGGCAGCGCGCAGCGGGGCGCCCGGGCAGGCGGCCGGCGCCCTCCAGCTGCTATCGGAGACGACCCGTGCCTGCGGGACCGACTGGGCGCTTGGTATCGAGGCCCGCTCGCGGGCGCTGGTCAGCAACGGCGAGGACGCCGAGAATCTCTACCGCGAGGCGATCGACCGCTTCGGCCGCACCCGCCTGCGCGTGGAACTCGGGCGCGCCCACCTGGTCTACGGCGAGTGGCTGCG
>DAIOWL010001220.1:0-2175 GCA_036758545.1 Streptosporangiaceae bacterium
ATCGTGGCCGGGCACACGAACTTCTTCGCGCCGTGCGACCACACCTCGGCGTGCGGGGAGTACGTGGTCCAGCCCGAGGTCGGCAAGCTGCTGATCGCGGTGGGCGAGTGGCTGTTCGGCCTGAACTCCTTCGGCTGGCGGTTCGCCAGCGCGGTGTTCGGCTCGCTGGCCATCCTGCTGATCTGCCGGATCGCCCGGCGGATGACCCGCTCGACGCTGCTCGGCTGCGTCGCCGGGCTGCTGATGTCGCTGGACGGGCTGGAGTTCGTGCTCTCCAGGACCGGGATCCTGGACATCTTCCTGATGTTCTTCGTGCTGGCCGCGTTCGGCTGCATCCTGATCGACCGGGACGCCGGCCGGGCGCAGCTCGCCGTCGGGGTCGCCCGCCGGCAGGGCGGCCAGCTCGGGCCCAGGTTCGGGATCCGGCGGTGGCGGGTGGCGGCCGGGATCTGCCTCGGCCTGGCCGTGGCCACCAAGTGGAACGCCGCCTGGTACATCGTCGGCTTCGCCGCGCTGATCACCGCGTGGGACATCGGCGCGCGCCGGGCCGCCGGGCTGACGTCGTTCGTCCGCGGCGGGCTCCGCGAGGCCCGCTGGCTGCCGGTGACGTTCATCGCGATCCCGCTCGGCGTCTACCTCGCCAGCTGGAGCGGCTGGTTCGCCACCAGCACCGGCTACTACCGGGACTACGCCCAGACCCACGGCGTGCACACCCCGGTGATCTCCGCGCTGTACTCGCTGTTCCAGTACCACATGCAGGCGATCAGCTTCGGCGTGGGGCTGAAGACCCCGCACCCGTACCAGTCGCAGCCGTGGGACTGGCTGCTGGTCACCCGGCCGGTCGCCTTCTACGCGCAGTGCTACACCGGCCCCGCGACCTACCAGGCCTGCCCCAAGGGCCAGGTGGCGTGGGAGCAGGAGGTGCTGGCGCTCGGCACGCCGGCGATCTGGTGGGGCTCGATGCTGGCGCTGCTGTTCTGCCTGGGCTGGTGGCTGCTGCGCCGGGACTGGCGGGCCGGGGCGGTGCTGCTCGGCGTGCTGGCCGGCTGGGGCCCGTGGTTCCCGCTGGTGACCAGGACCAAGTTCTACTACTACGCGCTGGAGTTCGAGCCGTTCCTGATCTTGTCCATCGTGCTCTGCCTGGGCCTGATCCTGGGACCCGCCACGGCCAGCTCGCTGCGCCGGGCGACCGGCGCCCTCATCGTCGGCGCCTACGTGCTGTGCGTGCTGCTCATGTTCTGGTACTTTTACTCGGTTCTGGCCGGAAAGGTCATCCCGTACCAGGATTGGCTGCATCACATGTGGTACCGGATCGGCCGCGGCTGGATCTAGCGTCCCGAACGGGCCGGGTTCCCCGCGCCCGCGCCGACGGCTGCGTCGCCGGCCCCAGTACCGGTGGTCACAGCCTCTGCCCATCCACTCAGGCGGCCTTCAGGTTACGTTCAGCTCAGCTGGGCATCCTGTGTTTACGCCGTTAGCAGACGGGCAGGGGAACTCGCCTTAGGCGACGTGATTTTCGCAACAACGGGGTACGTTTCCGGGCCTGTTAAGCGTCTATATACAGTGAGATGACAAACCACCGGAGCGAACATGAGCCGAGCCGAACACTCTAGCGACGATCGCGCGCGATTTGAGCGTGACGTCATCCCGCAGCTTGGCCAGCTGTACCCGGCGGCGCTCCGGATGACGAGGAACCCCACCGACGCCGAGGACCTGGTCCAGGAGACGTCGGTCAAGGCCTACGCGGCGTTCCAGCAGTTCACCCCGGGTACCAACCTGCGGGCCTGGCTGAACAGGATCCTGACCACCACGTTCATCAACGTGTACCGGAAGCGGCGCCGGGAGCCGCAGCAGGCGCTCGGCGGTGACCTGCAGGAATGGCAGATGTCCGCGGACCGGCTCACGCCGCCGGTACCGTCGGCCGAGGCCGAGGCGCTAGACAGGACCACCGACTCTGACCTGCTCCGGGCCCTGCGTGAGCTGCCCGGCGAGTTCCGCACCGCGGTGTACCTGGCGGACATCGAGGGCTACCCCTACCGCGAGATCGCCGAGATGATGGGGACGCCGGTCGGGACCGTGATGTCCCGGCTGCACCGCGGCCGCAAGAAGATCCGTGAGCAGCTGATGGCCAGCGGGTTCGGCACCCCGCGGGCGGAGTCGTCCGGGGCCTGAGCC
>DAIOWL010001221.1:0-2174 GCA_036758545.1 Streptosporangiaceae bacterium
AGGGCCTGGTCCCCGAGCCAGCCGCGGTCACCCCGGCCGCCGAGGACGCCGCCACTCACGCCCAGGACCTGCAGCGGGAACGCTGCGTCCTATTCGTCGCCTGCACCCGGGCCCGCGACCACCTCTACGTCTCCGGCACCGGCCAGCCCAGCATCTTCCTGCATCCGTGACGCCAGGGCGCTGGCCAGCGCCCCCGCGCAGTTGGAGGCCAGGTGCACCAGTACCGGCGCGGCCAGGCTGCCGGAGCGTTCCCGCAGTCGGCACAGCACCGCGCCCGCCCCCGCGGTCCCGGCCACCACGGTGGTGACCGCGAGGATCCGGGCCCCCCGGCCGGCCGCGAGCCGGTTAACGGCCAGCGCCTCGGCGGTCGGACGGATGTGCCACAGGCCGAATACCGCGCTGCCCACCGCGGTCGCCGCGGGCTCGGCCAGCACCCGGCGCAGTGCGGCCAGGAAGACTCCACGGAACGCGATCTCCTCCCAGGCGACGGTGCCGACCGGGATGCGCAGCAGCACGTCGTAGGCGAGCTGACGCCGGTTCAGGCCGGCGATCCGCTGATCGTCGAGCAGGGGCCGGGTGGCCGGGGTCAGCGCGGCCAGCCCGAACGCGGCCACGACCGGCGCGGCCGCCGCCGATCCGACCCTGAGCCCGGCCCGCAGCCGGTCCCGGCGCAGGCCGAGGTCGGAAGCGGTCAGCCCGCTGGCGGCCGCGGCCCCGAGGGCGACCGAGGCGGCCAGGGCATTGACCGCCGGATACCACCGCCGGTGCCAGGGCCGGGCGCCCGCCAGGTTGTTGTAGCCGGCGAGCGCGATGCAGGCCGCCGAGGCGAAAGCCACATCGGCCGGGCGGCGGGCTCGGGCGGGCACGCGGCTACTCCCCGGCCCGCACGAGGCCGCTCTCGTACGCGAAGACCACGGCCTGGGCGCGGTCGCGCAACGCGAGCTTCATCAGCACGCGGCTGACGTGGGTCTTGACCGTCTGCTCCGCGACGACCAGGTGGCCGGCGATCTCCGCGTTGGACATGCCGCGGGCGACCAGGGCCAGCACCTCGGTCTCGCGTTCGGTCAGGTCCTCCAGGTTCTTGCGGCTGGCGGACCGGGGCGCGCCCAGGCGCGCGAACTCCGCGATCAGGCGGCGGGTCACCCCGGGTGCCAGCAGCGCGTCGCCGGACGCGACCACCCGCACGGCCGCGGCGAGCTCGCCGGCCGAGGCGTCCTTGAGCAGGAAGCCGCTGGCGCCGGCACGCAGCGCCTCGTACACGTAGTCGTCCAGGTCGAAGGTGGTCAGGACCAGGATCCGCGGCGCGTCATCGGCCGCCGCGATCTGCCGGGTGGCCTGCAGGCCGTCCATCACCGGCATGCGGACGTCCATGAGGATGACGTCGGGGCACAGGTCGGCGACCCGGGCGACGGCCTCCTGGCCGTTGACGGCCTCGCCGACCACCTCGATGTCGGGCTGCGCGTTGAGCAGGATGGAGAAGCCCGACCGGACCATGCCCTGGTCGTCGGCCACCAGCACGCGGATCGTCACGTTTCCTCCTCGGGGTGGCGCACCGGCAGGACCGCGGCCACCCGGAATCCCCCGTCTGCGGTCGGGCCCGCGTCCAGGCTGCCGCCCAGCATCGTGGCGCGTTCCCGCATGCCGACCAGACCGTGGCCGCCCCCGGCCTCGCGGGCCCCGCTGGCCACCAGCACCGAGGCGACGGCATCGTTGCGGATCTCAAGCGCCAGTCCGTCGGGACGGTACGTCACGTGCACCTGCACGCGCGAGCCCGGCGCGTGCCGCATCGCATTGCTCAGCGCCTCCTGCACGATGCGATACGCGGACAGGTCGACGCCCTCCGGCAGGTCCACGGGGTTCCCGCTGCAGGTCACGGCGACCGACACGCCGCCGCTGCGCGCCGAGTCGAGCAGGGTGTCGAGCTCGGCCAACCCGGGCTGGGGCGCGGTACCGGGCTCGCCGGTGCGCAGCACGCCGAGCACGCGGCGCAGTTCGGCCAGCCCGGCCAGCGCGCTGGCCCTGATCTCGCCGAAGCTCTCCACCAGCTCCGGCGGCGGATCGGCGGTCTTGTAGGGCGCGGCTTCGGCCTGGATCGCGATCACCGACATGTGGTGGGCGACCACGTCGTGCAGCTCCCGGGCGATGCGCTGCCGCTCCTCGAGCAGCGCGCGCTC
>DAIOWL010001222.1:0-2167 GCA_036758545.1 Streptosporangiaceae bacterium
TGTCCGCTGAGGACCAGGACCGCACCACCGAGCGGCATGACCGGCTTGCCGCCCACGGGATCCTGACGCTGCACTTCCCGCCCAAGCGCCTGAGGACCGATCCGGCTGGCGTCATCAGTGAGATCCGCCGAGCGATCGGCAAAGGACAGGAGCGACCGCCGCTTCCGGTCAAGGGACTCCCGCCGCCGGGCTAGGAAGAGTCTGGGCCCTCAGCGAGAGGCCAGTTCGGCGGCGAGGGCCTCGGGCAGGGTGGCGGAGCGGAACTCGTAGCCGGCCTGCTGCAGCCGCCGGGGCGTGACCCGGGCGCTGGTCAGCAGCTCGACGGAGGCCTCGCCCACGGCCAGGCGCAGGGCCGGGGCGGGTACCCGCAGCCAGGGCAGGTTGCGGTGGCCTACGGCGGCGGTGAGCGCGGCGGTGAATTCCGCGTTCGTGACCGGGGCCGGGGCGGTGAGGTTGACCGGGCCGCTGACGTCCTCGCGGCCGAGCAGGAACGTGAGCGCGGCGACCTCGTCGGATAGCGAGATCCAGCTCATGACCTGGCGGCCGGACGAGAACCTGGGCAGCAGGCCCAGCCGGGCCAGCGGGAGCATCCGGGCTAGCAGCCCGCCGCGGGGGGTCAGGACCAGGCCGCTGCGGGGGTGCACAACCCGGATGCCGGCGTTGGCGGCAGGCTCGGCGGCCGCCTCCCAGTCCCGGACCAGGCGCGCGAGGAAGGACGGCCCGGACGGCGCGGACTCGTCGACCTCGCGTCCTCCGGTGTCGCCGTACCAGCCGATGGCCGAGGCCGCCACCAAGGTGGCGGGCGGCGGGCTGAGCTTGGCCAGCGCGCCCGCCAGCGCCCGGGTGCCGAGAACCCGGCTGGCCCTGATCTCAGCCTTGTACCTGGCCGTCCAGCGGTGGTCCGCCACCCCGGCGCCGGCCAGGTGCACGCAGGCGTCGAGCCCGCTCAGGGCGGACGGGCCCGGCGCACCGGACGAGATCAGCCCGGCGTCGGCCGCGCGCGGATCCCAGCGCGCCTCGTCGGGGGCCCGCGAGGCCCGGCGGACGAGCCTGATTACCTCGTGTCCGTCGGCGCGCAGGCTGGCCACCAGCGCGGTGCCGATGAGCCCGGACGAGCCGGTGACCGCGACCTTCACCGTGACGGGCGGCTAGAGGCCGAGTTCGGCCTCAAAGGCCCCTTCTTCCAGCCGACTCTTCACCGTGGTAAGGAACCGGGCCGCGTCGGCGCCGTCGATCAGGCGGTGGTCGTAGGTGAGCGCGAGGTAGACCATCGAGCGCACCGCGATCACCTCGCCGAGGGCGGGATCGGTGACCACCACGGGCCGCTTGACGACCGTGCCGGTGCCCAGGATCGCGACCTGCGGCTGGTTGATGATCGGCGTGTCGAACAGGGCGCCGCGGCTGCCCGTGTTGGTCAGCGTGAACGTCCCGCCGGCCAGTTCGTCGGGCGCGACCTGGCTGGACCTGGTCCGGTTGGCCAGGTCGCCGATCTTGCGGGCCAGCCCGCCGATGTTCAGGTCACCGGCGTTGTGGATGACCGGCACCATCAGCCCGCGTTCGGTGTCGACCGCCATGCCGAGGTGCTCGGCGTCGTGGTAGGTGACCTGGTCCCCGTCGATCACGGCGTTCAGCTTGGGGTGGACCTTCAGCGCCTCGACGGCGGCCAGCGCGAAGAACGGCAGGAAGCTGAGCTTGACGCCCTCGCGGGCCTCGAAGTCCTGCCTGGCCTGATCGCGCAGCCGGGCGATGGCGGTCACGTCGGCCTCGACCACGGTGGTCAGCTGGGCCGAGACGTGCAGCGACTCGACCATCCGCTGGGCGATGACCTGGCGTGGCCTGGACATCCGCTGGGTCGTGCCGCGCAACGAGGAAGGCACCACGGCCGGGCGCGGGGCCGCCTGCGCCGGACGGGCCTGCTGCGGTGGCTGAGGCTGGGGCTGGGCAGGCTGCGGAGCCTGCGCCTGGGCGGCGGGCTGCTCGGGCTGACTGGGCTGCGCCGGCTGAGCGGGCGCAGGCGGCTGGGCGGGCTGCGCAGCCCGCTGCGCGCGGGCGGCCTCGATCACGTCCTGCTTGCGGATCCGGCCGCCGACCCCGGTCCCAGTGACAGACTCCAGTTCCACCGCGTGCTCGGCGGCCAGCTTTCGGACCAGCGGGGTGACGTACGGCG
>DAIOWL010001223.1:0-2167 GCA_036758545.1 Streptosporangiaceae bacterium
ATGCGAATGGCCGGCACCGGGTATCCCGCCGACTTCGTGTCCGAGCTGGCGCTGGATCCGGGCAGCATCGGCGAGTACCTGACCAACGAGGTCCTCCACCGCCAGCCCGAACCGCAGCGCAGGCTGCTGATCGAGACCAGCTTCCTGGAGGAGGTGACGGGACCGCTGGCCGATGCGGTCACCGGCATGACCGGGTGCGGCGACATGCTGGCCAGCCTCGCGCGGGAGAACTCGTTCGTCATACCGCTTGATGCCGCCCAGGAGCGCTACCGCTACCACCAGCTGTTCGCGGAGATCCTCCGCTACCTGCTGCGACGCCAGAAACGCCAGGGCATGCGCGGCCTGCAAGAGCGCGCGGTGGCGTGGTACGAGGCGAGTGGCGATCTCGGCAATGCCGTCTACTGGGCCGTGCGGGCAGGCAACCGGCACCACGTCGTCAAGCTCATGGCCCGGGGCGGGTTCGCGCACGCGTTTGTGAACCGGCAGGACCTGTCCGGTCTCGGCTTGCGGGATCTGCTGCCGCTGCGCAGGCCCGTGGGGGGCAATGCGCTGCGGGCCGCCGAGTTCGCCATCGTCAGCTCTGCGATCGAGGCGGTGTTCGCCGACGCTGATGCCGCGGCGCGGGAACTAGCCGACCTTCCGTCCTCGAAGTCGGATGAGATCCTGGCCGATCCGGACCTGCTCGTCACCTCCGACCTGGTGGAACTGGTCCTCGGGCAGAAGGCGTCCGACGTCGGCGCCGTCGATGCCGCCGCCTATCGCCTGCTCGGCCGCTGTGATGGCACGCCAGTACCCGCGGTGCCGGGATTGCGGGCGGCCGTGCTGCTGGCACAGGCGAGCACCCATCTATGGCACGGCCTGCACGAGGATGTCGGCGCT
Source organism: Streptosporangiaceae bacterium (assembly GCA_036758545.1). Classification (GTDB taxonomy): domain Bacteria; phylum Actinomycetota; class Actinomycetes; order Streptosporangiales; family Streptosporangiaceae; genus Palsa-504. Next base: position 880 of record DAIOWL010001223.1, read on the forward strand.
CTTCTCGACGAGGCGCTGGCGGAGGCGCAGCGGGACGGCATGCCCGGCATCGAACTCGAGGTGCTCGGCATGATGGCGTTCTTCGACAGCTACTGGTCGCGGACGAACCACGCGGACGACGCCGCCCGCCAAGCTGACGCACTGCGCAAGCACAACGGCCTCGGCCAGCCTCCGGCCCTGGAACTTGCCGCGACGCTGCGCTCCCTGATAGCAGGCGAGTCCGGCGACTGGACGCGCCCCCTGCAAGGGGTCGTGCCGCCCGATGTCGTCGGCTCAGATCCCGGCCTCGCGGTGGCTCTCGTTCTCGGCCAGGCCAACGTGAGGCTCGCCCTGGGCCAGGTGAACGAGGCCCGGATCATGCTGCAGCAGGCCGGGCGTCACATCCCGCCGCTGCTGGCCGTCCTGCGAGACATCATGCTGGCCGATCTGGACACGTCGATGGGACGGCCACGCACGGCCCTCCGGCTGCTCCGGAATTACCGGGCCGGCGAATTCGCCATCCCGACCGCGGTGCCGCGGGCGCGCGCCTACCTGGCGCTGAACGATCTACGGGGCGCACAGGACTGCGTGCACACCGTGCTGGCCACGCCCGGCACCCAGGCCGGCCGCTTCGTGCTCGTGGAAGCATTTCTCTGCGATGCGCAGATCGCGCAGCGCAGCGGCGAGCCGGATCGCGCCCTGGAGATCCTCATCCGGGCCCTCGACATCGCCCGTGGCGAGGTCGTCCTGCCCTTCCTGCGGATGGACGACGCGTTCGCCGACCTGCTGGCCCGGCACCCCGCCGTCGCCGGCCAGTGGCCGGTGCCGCGCCCGCGCACCCCGGCGGACGACGTCATCGCGCCGCCGATCTCCCGTCAGCTGCCGTACCCGCTCACCCAGCGCGAACTGACGATCCTGCGGTTCCTGGCCACCAGCATGTCGACCTCGGAGATCGCCGACGAGTTGTGCGTGTCGGTGAACACGGTCAAGACCCACGTGGCCGCCATCTACCGCAAGCTTCCCGCCACTCGCCGGCGCGAAGCCGTGCTCCGGGCCCGCCAGCTCGAGCTGATCTGAGCTACTGCCGCCTCCGGTTCACCTCCCGAGGGTGAAGCGCGCACTGGCGCGGGCCGGGACCATGACGGGACGGGCTACGAGAGGAACGAGCATGGCGTCCGAGACCCTCCTGGCGTTGTGGAACGACACCCCGACCCGCCGCGCCATCGTGGATTTCGTCCAGGCGGTGAGTACCGAGGGCTCGCCCGGTTTCGTCGTCCCGGCCGAGCGGGTCGCGGTGTTCGACAACGAC
>DAIOWL010001224.1:0-2162 GCA_036758545.1 Streptosporangiaceae bacterium
ATGGTGCGCGAGCCGGGTCGGCTCCGGCGTGCTGGCGTACAAGACCTCGCGGATGAGGTCGTTGGCGAACTCGTAGTCGCGACCGCTGACCACGAGCAGCCGGGCGCCGAGCGCCGCCTCGCACAGCTCGAGCGCGGTCGTCGGGACCAGGTCGAGCATGACTCCGACGGTCAGCGGGTCGACCGTGGTGCCAAGCACCGCGGCCGCTCGGAGCAGCGCCTCGACGCCCGGCCCGGTCCGCCGGACACGGGCCTGCACGGCGGTCCGCAGCGACTCGGGCACGCCGCCCTCACCGCTCGCCAGCGCGCGCAGCACCTCGACCACGAACAGGGTGTGACCGCGGGTCCGCTCCAGGATGCGCCCGGCCAGCTCGTCCCGCCCGGCCGCGCGGGCGAGTTGCCCCACCGCGTCCGCGTCGAGCGGCCCCACCTCCACCCGGCGGGCCACGGGGGCGAGCGCGGCGTCGATCTGCGTGTCGTTCTCGGCCCGGACGGTGACCACCATCAGGAGCCTGGTGCCGGCCGGCTCGCGCCCGAGGAAGTGCATGAGCTCCACCGTTGACTGTCCCGCGTACTGCAGGTCATCCACGAGGAGGAGCACCGGGCTGCGTTCGGCCAGCCCGCGCAGGAAGGCCCGGACCGCCTCGAAGGCGCGCCTCCGCTCCATCTCCACGCTGCCCCGCCCGGGCGGCGGCGGGCCGAGAAGCGCCGCGACCTCAGGCAGCAGGCCGGCCGCCGCGGTCGCGTGCTCGCCGAGCAGCTGGCGCAGCGTGCCCGCAGGGGTTCTGGCCGCCACCGGCGCGATCGCCTCGATGATGGGCTGCAGGAACAGCGACCGTTCGGTCTCGTAACAACGGGTCCGCAGCACGGTGCCGCCATCCCCGGCGGCCTCGGCCGCGAGCGCCTCGGCCAGTGTCGTCTTGCCGATCCCCGCCTCACCAGTGATCGTGACCAGCCCGGGCTGGCCGTCGGCGGCCGCGGCCCACGCTTGCCGCAGTACCTTGCTTTCCCGGTCGCGCCCGGCCAGCAGGATCGCGCCCGGCCTCGGGCCTGGAGGCGCCGCCCGGCCGGGCCCGCTCCGGGTCAGCCCGCCGTCCTGCTCGCGCAGGATGGCCAGGTGCAGCTCCCGTGTCTGCGGCGCCGGGTCGGCGCCGAGCTCGCGGCCGAGCCGCTGCCGCAGCGCCTCGTACGCGGCCAATGCCTTGGCTTGCTCGCCGGCTGCGGCGGCGGCCGACATGTACCAGCGGTGCGCTGCCTCGTCGAGCGGGTCCGCGGCGACGGCCGCTTCGGCGTAGCCCGCCGCCCGCCGTGGGTCCCCGGTCGCGAGCGACGCCTCGGCCGCCGCCAGCCGGACCCGGCGCAGCAGCTCGCGCACCTGGTCGCGGGCCGGATCCGCCCAGTCCGCATAGTGCTCCTCGCCGATCGCGGTGCCCGCGGACAGCAGCTCGTGCGCACGCTCGGCGGCGGCCAGTGCGACCGCGGGCGCGGTACTAAGCTTGCCTTCGGCCTGCTCGCAGAATCCGGCCGCCACGTCGAGGTCCACGACGACGTCCGGCCCGGCCGCCAGCCGGTAACCGGCCCGGCCACCCTGGATGAGGTCGGCTCCCAGCACCGCACGCAGACGGCTGACCATCGTCGCGACGTTCTGCTCCGGGGACAAGGGCCGCCCGTCCGGCCAGAGGATCTCGGCGATCCGGTCGATCGTGACCAGGCCGGGCCGCTCGACCGCGAGCAGCTTGAGCAGCGTCCGCGACTTCCGGCTGCCGATTTCGCCGTCGGTCAGCTGGGCGCCATCCCGGACGACCCTGAACGTGCCCGCGAGACGCAGCTCAACCGCCGTACCGCTGACTGATCCCGCCGGACCAGACCTCCCCACGTGCACTTCTTACCGCCGACGTTCCCGCCGCGCAAGCGGCGATAGTACCGCGACCAGGGCCGTCGCCGGATTATCCGGCCTGAGCCCGGGTCAGCGCGGGCCGGCCGTAGCGCCGGACGAACCCGCGCAGGATCGTCGGCGGCCAGGTGATGTTGCTGCGGGCGGCTTGCGCCTTGATCTCGTCGGCCTGGTCGGGTTCGAAGTACCCGGCGTGCTTGTAGACCTCGATCCGGGTGTACAGGCCGGCCACGTCGAGCTCGGGGTGGAACTGGGTCGCGTAGACGTTG
>DAIOWL010001225.1:0-2160 GCA_036758545.1 Streptosporangiaceae bacterium
AGCTGCGGCGGGCCGAGGCCGCCGTCCCAGAGCTCATTGCAGGCGACCAGCGCCCCGGCCGCGTCGCCGCTGCCGCCGGCCAGGCCGGCCGCCACCGGGATCCGTTTGGCGATCGTGATGTGCACGCCGGGAGCCGACGGCACCTCGGCCCGCAGCGCGGATACCGCGCGCAGCGCCAGGTTGTCCCCGTCGGCCGGAACCCGCTCCGCGCCCTCACCGCTGACCGAGACCCCGTCGTGCCGGGCGGGCTCCGCGGTGACCTCGTCGAACAGCGAGACAGCGTGGAAGACCGTCACCAGGTCGTGGTAGCCATCAGCACGCGGCGGACCCACCGCGAGCTGGAGGTTGAGTTTGGCGGGCACCCGCACGGTAACACCGGTCACGATCCTCAAATCGTACGCGGTGCGGCCGGTGGTGTTGAGAGGCGCGACGCCGCCAGCCGCGCGAACTCCGCGATATCGAGCGATTCGCCGCGGGCGCCCGGGTCGAGGCCGGCCGCCCGGAGCAGCCGTTCGGCCTCCGGCGCCGAGCCGGCCCAGCCGGACAGCGCGGCGCGCAGCGTCTTGCGCCGCTGCCGGAAGGCCGCGTCGACCACGGCGAACACCTCCTCGCGGCTCGCCGCGGTAGCCGGCGGATTCCGCCGGGTGAACGCCACGAGCCGGGAATCAACGTTCGGCACCGGCCAGAACACGCTGCGCGGCACCGGCCCGGCCGAGCGAGCCGCGGCGAACCAGGCCAGCTTCGCCGACGGCGTGCCGTACACCCGTGATCCCGGCGGCGCGCACATCCGGTCCGCCACCTCGGCCTGGACCATGACCAGCCCCCGCCGCAGCGACGGCAGGGCCGCCAGCAGGTGCAGCAGCACCGGCACCGCCACGTTGTACGGCAGGTTCGCCACCAGAACCGACGGTGCGGCGGGCAGGTCGCCGCCGTCGATACGGAGCGCGTCTGCCGCGATCACGGCCAGCCGGTCCGCCAGCCCCGGCGCCCGGGCGGCGATCGTCCGGGGCAGCTCGGCCGCCAGCACCGGGTCGATCTCCACGCCGACCACCCGGCCGGCGTCGGCCTCCAGCAGGGCGAGCGTAAGCGAGCCCAGCCCCGGGCCCACCTCCAGCACCACGTCCTGCGGCTCCAGCGCGGCCCGTGCGGCGATCCGGCGCACCGTCCCCGGCTCCACCACGAAGTTCTGGCCCAGCCGCTTGGACGGCCGCACGTCCAGCCGCCCGGCCAGCTCCCTGACATCCCCAGGAGTGAGCAGCCGCACCGCCGCCCCCTCCGCTACCACGGCCCCCCGCTCAGCCAACGGGACCCGGAACGCGAGGAACCACGGCGATGTGACATCGCTGTGGTCAGGTGCACGGCGATGTGACATTGCCGTGGTTGAGCTTGGCGCCGGAAAGCGGGACGGCAGGGTCGGCGGGGCAAGGGGAGCTACCAGGGGCCGAAGGTGCGCTGGGCGGTGGCGGTTACCGTGTCGCACAGGTCGGCCAGGTCCACGCCCTTGACCTCGGCCAGGCAGCGCAGGGTGTCGGCGGTCAGCGCGGGCTCGTTGGGCTTGCCGCGGTTGGGGACCGGGGTGAGGAACGGCGCGTCGGTCTCGGCCAGGATGAGGTCGGCCGGGGCGGCCGCGGCGGCGTCCCGCAGCGGCTGCGCGTTGGCGAACGTCACGTTGCCGGCGAACGACATCACGTAGCCCGCCTCGGCGCACTGCTTGGCCATGGCCACGTCGCCGGAGAAGCAGTGGAACACCACCCGGTCCGGCGGGCCCTCCTCCTCGAGGATGCGCAGCACGTCGGCGTGCGCCTCCCGGTCGTGGATCATCAGCGCCTTGCCGCCCCGCTTCGCGATCGCGATGTGCTCGCGGAACCACCAGCGCTGGACGCCGGGCTCGGCGTGGTGGCGGTAGTAGTCCAGCCCGGTCTCGCCGACCGCGACGACACGCGGCAAACGAGCCAGGTCCTCGATCGAGGCGAGCACCTCGGCGGCGGCGGGGCTGCCGGGGGCGGGGGCGCCCGCGCCGATCTCGGCGGAGACGGCCTGGGTCTCGTTCGGGTGGATGGCCACGGCCGCGTAGACCCCGTCGTGATCGTCGGCGCATCGCGCGGACCAGCGGGAGGACTCCAGGTCGGTGCCGACCGTGACGATGCGGACGATGCCGGC
>DAIOWL010001226.1:0-2160 GCA_036758545.1 Streptosporangiaceae bacterium
CCCCGCCGCCAGCGGTGCGGTACCAGTCGTCGCACTGGTGCAGGAGAGCCTGCGCGGCGTCGTGCTGACCGGTCGCCCGCATGACCCGGGCGAGGTTGATGCGTGCGGTCGCGGCCATGCGGGGGTCGCTGCCCCTGATGGCCGCCTGGATCGCGAGGGTCAGGGTCTGTTCGGCGGCCTGAAGCTGGCCGGCCTGATGCCGGACCCGGCCGAGGCGGGTCAGGTGGTAGGCGGCCTGGCCGAGAAAGCCCAGGCGTTCGGACGCCGCAGCGGCATGCTCGAGGTAGCGGCTGGCATCGTCGAACCGGTGGGCGGCCTGGGCGATCCCGCCCAGTATCGCTTCGGCGTGGACCAGGCCCCAGGAGTCGCCGATGGGCGTGAGCAGGCGGACAGCCTCGTCGGCTGCGGCGGCGGCGGTCGCGATCTCGCCGAGCATCATCGACCCGGCCGCACCGAGCAGCAGGCCGGCGGCGCGTTCCCAGGTCAGGCCGTGTGACCGCGCCGCTTCCGAGCTCTGGAATGCCAGCTCCGGCCGGACCACGCTGCGGCTCATCGGCGTCGTCAACCCGGCGATGCGCCAATACCTGCACACCCTCTACCAGTTCAGCGAGCGCTGGGTCGTCGACGACACCGCATTCCGCACCGCGTTCGGTGCCCTCGCGACGCCGCTCGACGACGCCCTGGCCGCCACGACCACGTGGTACCGCGACGCGAAGCCCGCCAGCCGCGCTCCCGCGTCCCGGGAGCCGAACCCCTCATCAGCCGCCTGAGCGAAAGGGACCCTTTCTGATGAACACGATCGCGACCCGCCGTCTCACCGCCGCGACCATGGCCAGCGCCGCCATCCTGGCCGGCGCCGGATTCACCGCCCTCGGATCGATCTTCAACTATCCGAAGGTCCTGCAGTCCCCCGCGGCCGGCATCCTGGCCGCCTACCGCCAGCACGGTCTTGCGATCTCGGCCTGGTTCGGTGTGCTGGTGCTGAGCGCCGCCCTGCTCGGCCCGGCCGGGGTCGGCCTTGGCCGGCTGGCCGGCGGCCGGACCGGGACGTGGATCGCGGGCACCGGCATCGCCGCGGCGCTGGTACAGGTCACCGGCCTGTCGAGGTGGGTGCTGTTCGTTCCCGGCCTCAGCGACGACGCCGTCGTCCCGGCGCACACGCAAGACGCCTACCACCGGTTTGAGCTGCTGCACCTGGCTGGGCACCGTCATCGGCGAGACCCTCGGATACGCCCTGACCGCCGTGTTCACCGTTCTCGTGGTCCGGGCCGTCACCCGGACGAGCGCACCGCGCTGGATGGCCTACCTCGGCTATGCGGCGGCGGCGCTCATCGCCACCGGCGTGGTCGTTCCGCTCGGGCTGGACATCGCGCGCCTCACGAACTTCGCCGGCTATGTCGGCTGGTGCGCATGGCTAGTAGCCATGGCCATCGTGCTGTGGCGCAACAAGCCGCACGCCGACGGCACCGCCGCGCCGACGCCTACGACCCGTCACCGGAATCCCGCGCACTCCTGACCTCCGCTGGACGCAGGCGTGACACCGGAGCGCGATAACCTTACTACCGGTGTATGATGTGGTGTATGAAGCGGACTAATATCTACCTTGCCGAAGGCCAGGCTGACGCGCTGGATCGGGTGGCGCAGGCGGCGGGTGTTTCCCGGGCTGAACTGATCCGTGAACTGATCGACCGCGCGATCGGCGGGCACCCCGGCGCGGATCTCGTCGCCGACCTCGCTGCCATTGACGGATCCTTCGGGATCCTGGCCGGGGAGGACGCATTCGCCCGGGAGCCAGACGAGCGCATGAGCTACCTGGAACGACTGGCCGACGCGTGATCCTGGTCGACAGCGATGTGCTGATCGAGCACCTGCGAGGCAACACGGCCGCGCGGGACTGGCTTGTGCACGCCCGGCAGTCCTCCGGCCCGCTGGCCATCAGCGTCGTAAGCCTGACCGAGATCGCCGGGGGGATGCGCTCGCCAGAGCGCCGCGAAGTCATCCGCCTACTCGGCAGCATGCAACGGTTCGAGGTCAGCGAACAAGTGGCTTGGCGGGCAGCGACGCTCATGCGCGACTACCGCCGGTCCCATACCGGGATCGGCCTTGGTGACTACCTGATTGCCGCGACCGCACTCACCGAGGGACTGGAGCTCGCCACAC
>DAIOWL010001227.1:0-279 GCA_036758545.1 Streptosporangiaceae bacterium
GGTCATCGCCGGAGCGGTAGCCGCCGCGCGCCGCTCCCTGCGACCGCCCGCTGTCGCGGCCACCGCCGCCGCCGTATGGACGCCCCTGTTCGCCGTCGCCGCGCCCGCGGCCTGTTCTGTCCGAGTCACGGCGCGGCCCGCCCTCGCGGCCGCCGCCATACGGCCGACCGTGCTGGCCATCCGCGCGCCCACCGCTGTACGGACGACCGCGCTCACCATCGCCACGCCCACCGCTGTACGGACGACCCTGCTCGCCATCGCTGCGCCCGCGGTACGTCC
>DAIOWL010001227.1:289-1002 GCA_036758545.1 Streptosporangiaceae bacterium
GACGCTTCACACTCGATACCGGTTCAGGCCGCCGCTGCGCCTGTCGGCGTGGCGACGTCACATCCGGTGCCGGGGCCGGGCGCGCACGCCGTCCCACCGCACTCCCCAGCCGCAGCCGCAGTCCCGGCTCTCGCTCAAGCCGCAGCCGCAGTCCCGGCCCTAGCCCCAGCGGCGCCGGGCGGCACGGCGGAGCCCGCATCCGACGCTGACGTCGGCGCTTCGCTTCCGTCCAAGGGCATCATCGAGTCGCTGAACCAGGGGATCGCGACACGTGACGCGACCATCCGCGAGCTCGAACGACGCCTGCGCGAGGCGGGAACTCCGTCGACAGAACTCGACCGGCTCCGCGGCGATCTGCAACGCAGCGAACTGACCAAGACCGAGCTCGCCGAGCTGCTCAGCGCCGAGCGCAAGGCCAAGATCCAGCTCGAGGAACGACTGCGCTCCACGCAGAAGAAGCTGCGAGACGCCCGGCGCGAAGCGGTCACGGATGCCCCGACCCCCGCCGGTCGCCGCGCACAGTGGCCAAACACGGAGTCGTGGCTGCGCAACGAGGTCCGTTCGGCGTGGGTCGAGCGCGTCCCGGCTTCCGACAAGGCCGAACGTCCTCTGCCAGGAGACGAGCACTGGGCCTTCTGCGCCGACTTCCTCGCCGCGATCGACCGGCTCGACGATGTCCACCTCCCCAAGGTGCTGCGCCGGATGGTGGACAT
>DAIOWL010001227.1:1012-2156 GCA_036758545.1 Streptosporangiaceae bacterium
CGCCATCGCTGCGCCGACCGTACGTCCTGTCCGAATCACGACGCGGGCCGCCGGCGCCACGCGATCCGCGAGCATCATCGGAACCGTACCGTCGACCGCCCGCACCAGCAGAACCGTCATGCCCACCACGACGCTCCGTTCCTGCGGATCCGCCCCGATACCGGTCGCGTGCGCCGTCTCCGGACGCGCCACCGCCACGTGGCGCATCGTTACGGCCGGCTCCGCCCCGGGACGAGCCGGTCTCACCGCGAGACCCACCAGACCAAGGCTTCCCCTGCCCGCCGGACTTGCGATCGCCACCGGATGCCGGTCCACGCCCCCGACCACCGCTCGGAGCACCACGATGCGAGTCGCTTCCGCCACGGGAGCCCCGCTGCCCGCCGGACGAGTGGTCCCGTCGCCCTTCGCCGCGGTCGCGAGCAGAGTCCCGCTCGTCCTCTGACATGTGCGTAGTCCTTCCCCGACCGCCGTCGCAACGGCTTCTCTGTGATGTTAAACGACAAATGGCCACCCGGTTCGGGGTGGCCATTTGTCTAATGGTTGTTCGGCGGTGTCCTACTCTCCCACAGGGTCGCCCCTGCAGTACCATCGGCGCTGGGAGTCTTAGCTTCCGGGTTCGGAATGTTTCCGGGCGTTTCCCTCTCGCTATGGCCGCCGAAACTTTGTCGATCTGTTTCGGTTTTGTTCCACGGGTCACACGTCGGTGTGTGGTGTGGGTTTGGTTTCCGACCGTAGATCGGGAACCACATAGTGGACGCGAGTTATCGTTGCTTCCCATACGTGCCTTTTTGTCAACGTGTATGGGAATAGTGTTTGTCAAGTTGTTGGCTTATTAGTACCGGTCAGCTGCACAGGTCTTTAGTCCCTGCTTCCACATCCGGCCTATCAACCCAGTCGTCTGGCTGGGAGCCTCTCCCCTGAAAGGGATGGAAGTCTCATCTCGAGGCCGGCTTCCCGCTTAGATGCTTTCAGCGGTTATCCATCCCGAACGTAGCTAATCAGCGGTGCTCCTGGCGGAACAACTGACACACCAGAGGTTCGTCCAACCCGGTCCTCTCGTACTAGGGTCAGATCCTCTCAAACTTCCTACGCGCGCAGCGGATAGGGACCGAACTGTCTCACGACGTTCTAAACCCAGCTCGCG
>DAIOWL010001228.1:0-2152 GCA_036758545.1 Streptosporangiaceae bacterium
GTCTCGTTGATCAGCCGCTGCGACTCCGCCGCGATCGTGTCGAACACCAGCGAGCTCTTACCCGAGCCGGAGATGCCGGTGAACACGGTCAGCTGGCGCTTCGGAATCTCGACGCTGACCTCTTTGAGGTTGTTCACCCGCGCGCCGTGCACGTGGATCAGGTCGTGACGGCCAGCGGCGTGCCGCGCGGGCGACTGCGTCTTCGTCCTCGTGGCCTTGCCCATCGTGTCTCCAGTGAGGTCGTCGGTCACATCGAGCAGGCGGAGGTGACTGGGCTCGGAGCCGCACGGGAAGCCCCCGGATCGACAGCGCGATCGTCCCGCCTGCGGTCTGTGTCTCATCAGAAGTATGACGACACGAACCAGGGGGCGCTTCTTGAATCCTGCTCGGTCTGGCTGGCTTGCGGCTACCTGATCACCACCGGGACGGTAGCTGTCCTCGTATTAGGTGATTCACCCAGGCAATTCACCGTGCAGTGCGCGCTGCGTGAAGTGATCTGCGCCGCACTTCGGGCAGTGCCGGAAGGTGTCAGCCGACAGATTGGCGTCCGAGGCTGACTGAACCTTGCGTGTCAGTTCGCCGCGGTCGATGGCTGTCCGCGACGCGACCGAGATCATCGAGATCGACCTGACGCGCCGCTGCGCCGCCCATCGTGGCACTCGCCAGATGTAGCCGCACTCAGCGCAGGTCCGTGCGTACTCCCGCGGCTGCCACGGAAAACGCATGCAAATCACCTTCCAGGGTGACGGCGAGTCAAACGCCTCCTGAGGCGGGCGGGGATGTCGTTAGGGCGCAACGATCGCGGCCAGGTGGCTCAGCGAGTTGTCGAGATGGTCTGGAGGAAACGGCGGAAACTGAATGTGCTGGCGGGGAATCGGCCCTACCTCCGACCAGTCATAGGTGAGTGTGACCCTGGTCTCGTCCGGACCGAGCTGGGTCAAGTCGTAACGCCAGGTCCAGCCGCCGAACTCTAGCTCGCCTGTTTCCTGTGACAGATAGCCCGGCTTCCACGAAATGACCCGTGGCGGCTCGAACGCGAGGACCAGGTTGCACATCTCGTAGCTGCCGTCCGGGTGGTTCTCGTGGTACATGGCCACCCGGAAGATCTGACCTGGACCGGTCAGCCGCTGGCCATCGAGGGAGTCGCGAACCCGGCCGGTGCCGTCAACGGCGGCATGCCGGGATGGGTCGGCAAGCACCGCGAACACGGTTTCGGCTGATGCGCTGATCGTGGTCGTAGCGCTGACGTTTTCCTCGGTCATAGTGGCTGGTCTCCGATCCCTCGTGAACTGCCGTTCGGGGAGGATACCCACACTTCCGTCTGAAAGCGGCTGGCCTCCGCCCGGCCGGGCGGAGCATACTGAGTTGTGTGCTCGCCACGGTGCGCAAATGGTTTGACGGGGCCGGCTGGTTCGTCGGCGCGGCGGTCGTGCTCTTGGTTTTCGCCCTCTTGGCGGTGCTGGTTGGGCTGCAGTCACCGGACAGCATGCTGTGGACCGGCCAGCGGGTTACCGGCACGGAGCAGCAAGGTCTCGTCTACTACCGGTGGCAGGGTCAGTCGTATTCACTTGACGTCCCGGGCTCTGGATCGTCGAAGGCCGTAAGTGTTTATTTCAAACCAGATGATCCTAGCCAGGCAGTAGTCGACAGTGTTCTCGATCGGGTCATAGCTGGCGTGCTGGTTCTCGGGCCAGTGGCGGGCGCCGTGGTACTGCTCGTCCTCGGTGGTACGCGAAACTACCGATGGCAACGCCGGAAACTCAAACTGGCCCGCGAGTTCAAGCTCTGACGGGTCCGGTGACGCCTTGGTCCTGGTTACTCATTCCGTGGTGTGTCAGCTCGTCGTGAGTGCGAGCTGAGAGCGGCGGGTCAGGTAGCCCTGGATCGGATTATCATCCGTTCCGAATGATGACGATTGGGGGGCGCGGGCTAATTGTGGGGTTAGTGGTTGCGCTAATAGGCGTCGCAGGTGCCAGGAACCGGCCGTGGTCACGGTTGGCAGGGTAAGGAGAGATGGCTGATGCCCGCACCGGAGAGGTCCCGCGCCCTGGATCACATCGTGGTGGTGCTGTTCGAGAACCGTTCCCTGGACAATGTTCTCGGGCACCTGTACGGCCCGCCGGACGGCAAGACCTTCGACGGGGTGATCGGC
>DAIOWL010001229.1:0-2149 GCA_036758545.1 Streptosporangiaceae bacterium
GGGCGTGACGGCGCTGATGGTGGCCGTGACGATCTTCTCCTACGGCATCTTGTCCCGCGCTGAGCTGGAGCAGCTGCGCCAGCCGTCGATGGCCGGGGCGATGGAAGCAGTGGTCGGCCACTGGGGGCTGGCATTCATCAGCGTCGGGGTGATCGTCTCGGTGCTGGGCGCCTACCTGGCCTGGACGATGATGGCCGCTGAGGTGCTGTTCGTGGCGGCCAAGGACCGCGACATGCCGTCCTTCCTGGGCCGCACCAGCGGCAACAACGTCCCTGTCCCCGCGTTGGTCATGACCAGCATCCTCATCCAGGCCGCGCTGGTGGTCACGCTGTTCTCCGCCGACGCGTTCACCTTCATGCTCAAGCTGTGCAGCTCGCTGTCGCTAATCCCGCTCCTGCTAGCCGCCGCCTACGCACTCCAACTCGGCGCCCGCGGGGAAACTTACGACACCCAGCCGCGGAACCGGACCAAGGAGCTGTTCGTGGCCGGCCTGGCCACCTTCTACACCGTGTTCCTGGTCTTTGCCGCCGGTGTTGACTTCCTGCTGCTGTCGTTCATCATCTACACCCCCGGGACGATCTTGTTCGTCATGTCCCGCCGCGAGCAGAACCGGCGGCTGTTCTCGCGCGCCGAGCTGGTCATACTCGTCATCGCCGTGGCCGGCTTCCTCGCCGGGATCGTCGCCCTGGCCACCGGAGCCATCACCATTTAGGAGACCCCGCAATGACCGATACCACCTCATCCCCGGCCAGCCAGTACGGCGTGTACTCCGAAGTCGGCCGGCTGCGCAAGGTCCTGGTCTGCGCTCCGGGGCTGGCCCATGAGCGCCTGACCCCCACGAACTGCGACGATCTGCTGTTCGATGACGTGATGTGGGTGCAGAACGCCCGCCGCGACCACTTCGACTTCATGAGCAAGATGCGCGAGCGGGGCGTCGAGGTCGTCGAACTGCATAACCTCCTGGCCGAGACCCTCGCCCTCGGCGAAGCGAAGCAATGGCTGCTCGACCGGAAGATCACCGCCAACGAAGTAGGCCTCGGACTGATGGCCGACACGCGCGCGTTCCTGGACAGCCTGGAGCCGCGGAAACTGGCGGAGTTCATGATCGGCGGGCTGGCGACCGCCGACCTGCCGGATGATTTCCGTCCCGGCTATCTCGCGCTGGCCCGCGAGCACACCGGCATCCGCGAGTACCTCATGCCGCCGCTGCCCAACACCCTGTACACCCGGGACACGACCTGCTGGATCTACGGCGGGGTAACGCTCAACCCGCTGTACTGGCCCGCCCGGCACGACGAGACCCTGCTGATGAAGGCCATCTACACCTTCCATCCGGACTTCACCGGCGCCCGGATCTGGTGGGGCGACCCGGAGAAGGACTGGGGCCTGGCCACGTTCGAGGGCGGGGACGTGATGCCCGTCGGCAACGGCGTCGTGCTGATCGGCATGAGCGAGCGGACCTCCCGCCAGGCCATCACCCAGGTCGCGGCGGCCCTGTTCGAGCACGGCGCCGCCGAACAGGTCATCGTGGCCGGCATGCCCAGGCTGCGCGCGGCGATGCACCTCGACACGGTCTTCACCTTCGCCGACCGCGACTGCGTGACCACCTTCCCGGACATCGTCGACGGCATCCACGCGTTCACGCTCAGACCCGGAGACAAGACCGAGGTCGAAGTCACCGCCGAGAAGGACGCGTTCACCGACGTGGTGGCCGCCGCCCTGAACCTCCCGCGGCTGCGGATCGTCAACCTCGAGGGCGAAGCCTATGCCGACGAGCGACAGCAGTGGGACAGCGGCAACAACCTCGTCGCCGTCTCACCCGGCGTGGTGTTCGCCTACGACCGCAACACCCGCACCAATTCCCTGCTGCGCAGGGCCGGGGTCGAGGTCATCACCATCGTCGGCGCCGAACTCGGCCGCGGCCGCGGCGGCGGCCACTGCATGACCTGCCCCCTGACCCGCGACCCCGTAGACTTCTGACCCGGACAAAGGAACCACGGTGAAACAACTCGCCGCTCCCATCATCATTATCGTCCTAGCCCTGACCAGCGCGCTCATCGTGCTGATGGTCATCTGGATCGCCCCCGCGGTCGGCGTTAAGAACAGCGCCTGCGAGCAATACCCCCTCACCTCGGGCTGCCGCTGACCG
>DAIOWL010001230.1:0-2148 GCA_036758545.1 Streptosporangiaceae bacterium
ACCGCCGACTCCTCACATCCCGCGACCATAACCGTGACCGATGGTACCGACGCCTAGAGCCTCCCTTCACCCCAACGGAGGGCGGGCTCGCGGATGCAGGTGTGAAAGGCGGGGCCTCTGGGGGTCTAGGACAGGCCGACGTCTTGCCTGCGGACCAGTCCGACGAGCCTGCCGTCCGAGGTGGTGACCGGCGAGCTCTCCAGGTTGCGGTCGCTCATGATGCCGCGCAGCTCGGCCACGGGGACGAACGGCCGGTACGTGCTGGGTCCTGGCCGCATGGCCCGGTCGACGAGCAACTCCGGATCTCCCCGGAGTTCGGCGGCCCGGAGCAGCCCCAGCACGACGCGCCCGTCGCTGACGACCACGCAGGCGTCCCATCCAGCGGCTACGGCCCGGTCCCTGACGTCACCAAGCCGCTCGCCCAGCGAGCACGTCGGCACGTCCCGCCGGACCACGTCGACCAGCCGCGGCTGCTGTGCGTTCGTGCCCTCGACCGGCAGGCCCGCTGTCTTCCAGTCCAGGATTCCGGTCCAGTAGTCGTACACCTCGGTGAACCCGAGAGTCTCGAGCCGGCACGCGGCTCGCGGGCTGAGGTCTCAACCAGGGTCGGCGCAGTACACCACGACCGGGCGGCTGGGGTCGAGCACGCGCAGCGCCTCGGCCTCGATCTTGCGCAGCGGAAGGTTGACCGCGCCGGGCAGGTGATCCTCGGCGTACTCCGGGGCCGGCAGCACGTCGACGATCTGGGCGCCCTGCCCCATGAGCCGCTGGACCTCGTCCCGGTCGATGCTGCGCGCCATCGCTGCCTCCCGTCCGCCGGGTCCACCCTAGCGGCCCGCCGCAACCAGCAGCGGGAAAGGTGGCGGTCACCGGGCTGATCGGGTAGCGGCGACCTTCTCCTTGAGCGCGTCGAGCTCCGCCGGGCCGATATAACGCCCGCCTCGGACCACACCGCAGATGCGGTGCAGGTGATCGACGGACTCGACCGGATTGGCGTCGAGCAGCACTAGGTCGGCGTGCTTGCCCGCGGCCACGCTGCCCATAACGTCGGTGGCGTTCATGAACTCGGCAGCATTCCACGTGGTCATCTGCAGGACCCGAAGCGGCGACAGGCCCGCCCGGGCGAGTTCGTCGAACTCCTGGTGCAGGGCGAGGCCCGGTACTTCCCACGCGGCTCCGCCCGAATCGCTGCCGGCCAGCATCGGCACGCCGGCCTCGTCGAGCACCTTGGTCAGGTTCAGCATGACGTCATAGGCGGCCCGGAACGTCTGCCGGGCGCTGGCCGGGAAGCCGGAGAACTTCTTCGCCGCCTTCGACCAGCCCCGCCGCACCGACGGTGCCACGTAACGCAGGCCGGGCTCGCGGCGGAACGCGGGGTCGTCGCACAGGTGCATGGTCCGGGACCGGATCAGGGTGGGCACCTGCCAGGTCCCGTCGCGGACGAATCGCGCGGCCATTGCGGCGGCCGCGCCCTGGTCGAACGTTGACGCCGCGTGCTCGAGGATGGCGATGTCCGCCGGCCGTGACCGGTTGACCGGGTTGATGACGAGCTTGCCGATCATCCGCTCGAAGACGGGCTCGAGGAACGGCATGAGGACCGGGGGCACCGCAGGCATCCGCGGCGCCGGCTGCGCCGTCACCTCATCCTGCACCGCCTGCTGTTCGGCCGAACAGCAGGCCAGCATGCTGACTCCCGGCCCCAGGTGCTCGACCGACCGGACCCCCTCGCCGGACGCCCGGGCCAGGTCGATCCCGTTCGGCAGGTGGCCGAGGATCGGGATGCCGAGGCGGCGGCACTCCTGCTGGGCCTGGTAGAAGACCTCGCTCGTCACCAGGGCCGCCTTGATGAAGTCGGCGCCGAGATCGTGCTGCTCGCGCACCGTGGCCACGGCAGCGGCTGCGGAACCGGCGTTGAACGGGGTCAGCACGGTGCCGGGCATGGCCAGCAGCCGGGGGGCGCCCGCGGGCATCAGCGTTCCCGCCGCGCGGTCCTTCAGCATCCGCGCCGACCCGGACATCTGGCGGAAACCCGTGATGCCGTGAGCGAGCATGAGATCGAAGCTGCCGGACGGATCCCCGGCGCCGAGCGGATGGGCGTGCATGTCGGCGAAGCCAGGCACCAGGTACCGGCCGGCCCCGTCGACGACC
>DAIOWL010001231.1:0-1323 GCA_036758545.1 Streptosporangiaceae bacterium
GGCCCAGGGGGCCCCGGCCGACGCCACGGCGGCCGCCCCGGCCAGGGGCACCGCCGCGGCCGCGGAAGCCGAGGTCGAGGCGACTGAGGCGGCGGCCGAAGCCGACGAGGCGCCCGAGGCCCGCCAGGCCCCGGTGGTGCCGGAAGAGGGCGAGGCCGAGGACGTCGACGACCTCGCGGCCGAGGACATCGCCGAGGCTGACGAGGACGACGCCGAAACCGGGGACGAAGACGAGGACGGCAAGCCGGCCGGAAACGCCTGACCGAGGACCGCCCCGAGGTGGACTCGGAAGGAGAACCTCGGACCGTTAGGCTCCGGGTTGATCTTTCCTACGACGGGTCAGCTTTTTCCGGGTGGGCCGCCCAGCCCGGCAGGCGGACCGTAGAGGACGTGCTGGCCGCAGCGCTCGGACGAGTGCTGCGGCTGCCGTCTGCCCCGAAACTGACGGTGGCCGGCCGGACCGACGCCGGGGTGCACGCCCGCGGCCAGGTCGTCCACCTGGACGTCCCCGCCGCGGCCTGGCCTGGCCACGATGACCGAACGGGCCGGGTCCTTGCTCGCCTGGCCAGCGTGCTGCCCGCCGATGTCCGGGTGCGGGCCGCGGGCCTCGCGCCCGGCGGATTCGACGCGCGGTTCTCCGCGCTGTGGCGCCGCTACGCCTACCGCGTCTGTGACGACGAGGCCGCCGCCGACCCGCTGCGCAGACACGAGACGCTGTGGTACTTCCGGCGGCTCGACCTGGCCGCCATGAACGAGGCCGGGCGGTCGTGCCTGGGCGAGCACGATTTCGCCGCCTTCTGCCGTCGGCGGGAAGGCGCGACCACCATCCGGACGCTGCGCACCCTGTCCTGGCACCGGGACGATCACGGCATCGCGGTCGCCACCGTGGTAGCCGACGCGTTCTGCCACAACATGGTCCGCGCGCTGGTCGGCGCGCTGCTCGCCGTCGGCGAGGGACGCCGGCCGCCCGACTGGCCCGCCGTGATGCTCGCGGCCGCGGTCCGCGATCCGGCCGTCCGCGTGGTCCCGCCGCACGGCCTGTGCCTGGAAGAGGTCGGTTACCCGCCGCCGGAGCAGCTGGCCGCCCGGGCCGCCGAAACCCGCACCGTCCGCACCGCGCCCGGCC
The DNA here is from genome assembly GCA_036758545.1 of Streptosporangiaceae bacterium. GTDB lineage: Bacteria > Actinomycetota > Actinomycetes > Streptosporangiales > Streptosporangiaceae > Palsa-504. The sequence continues at coordinate 1,127 of DAIOWL010001231.1, forward strand.
CGGGCGTCTTACCCGCACGGTTGCCGCATCATGTCGCCGGAGCTCGATGCAGGTCAGCTCGATCCCCGCATGCCGATCTCATTAGCACCACCAGTCACGACATCGCGGCCCCACTGCGCCTGCTTTCATGATCGTGAGCGGTTTTGGGCGCTGCCGCAAACTGCTCACGATCATGAAACGGCCCTCCGGGAACGCGC
>DAIOWL010001231.1:1333-2145 GCA_036758545.1 Streptosporangiaceae bacterium
AGAGGTCGGCTACCCGCCGCCGGACCAGCTGGCCGCCCGCGCCGCCGCCACCCGCACCATCCGCGCCGCCGCTACCGGCACCACCCGCGCCGTCCCCCGCTAAGGGCCGGGCCGCGTGCCGGACGCCATGAAACCGGACTTCCACGGCGTTAGAACGCACTCGAACCCGGGTTTCATGGCGTTCCCGAAGGGCTGCCCATGATAGAAACGCGCCGTCCGAAACGGCGGCACGGTCCGCTTACTGCTTGCCGGACAGCATCCGGGTGCTGAGGTTGATGTTGGCGCTGCCGGTGACGAGGTTCGCGGCGAACTGCTCCAGGGCCTGCCGCTGCGCCTGACCCGACGGCGACTTCAGGTTCGCGTACTCGGCCCACATCAGGATCAGGTAGTGGCCCTTGATCTCGGCCTGGACGACGCCGGTCCCGGTGCCCAGCTTCTTGGTCGGGCCCTTCTTGCTGGTCAGCGGCGCGATGATCTGCTTCGGCCCGGTGACCCGGCCGGCCTTCTGGGCGGCGTTCGAACTGATCAGGTTGATCACGCCGACGGTGCCCATCATCGTGCCGTCACCCGAGATGTAACTCGCCCGCACCACCTGGTTGCAGTGACCTGCCTGCAAGGCGGCCTGCAGGTCCGTGCCGTACACCGCCAGCGAGCACGTCTTGGTGGCGCTGGCCGCGGTCCTGGTGTACCCCTTGCCGTCGAGCGAGAACTGCGGTGGGTAGAGCCCGGCGATGGTCAGCGTCTGGGGATCCCTGGCCCGGGTCCCGATGTGCTGCCACTTGCCCAGGGCCTTGTCGAAGCCGGGCGAACCG
>DAIOWL010001232.1:0-2141 GCA_036758545.1 Streptosporangiaceae bacterium
CGGCAAGCCCGAGTTCGTGGTCAACTTCTTCGAGTTCATCGCCGAGGAGGTCAGGGAGTACCTGGCCCGGCTGGGGTTCCGCACCCTGGAGGAGATCATCGGCCGGGCCGACCTGCTCGACACGGTCGTGGCGGTAGAGCACTGGAAGGCCTCCGGGCTGGACCTCTCGCCCATCTTCTACACCCCGCCGCTGCCCGAAGGGGCCGCACGGAGCTGCGTCACCAGCCAGGACCACGGCCTGGACCGAGCGCTGGACAACACGCTCATCCAGCTCGCCGAGGGGGCGCTCGAGGAAGGCCGCCCGGTCCACCTGGACCTGCCGATCAGGAACGTCAACCGGACCGTGGGCACCATGCTCGGCTACGAGGTGACCCGGCGCTGGGGCGGCGAGGGGCTGCCCGAGGACACGATCGACATCTCGTTCCGCGGTTCGGCCGGCCAGTCGTTCGGCGCCTTCCTGCCGCGCGGCGTCACGCTGCGGCTGGACGGCGACGCCAACGACTACCTGGGCAAGGGCCTGTCCGGCGGCCGGCTGATCGTCCGGCCCCCGGCCGACGCCCTGTTCACCGCCGAGGAGCAGGTCATCGCGGGCAACGTGATCGGCTACGGCGCCACGGCCGGGGAGATCTTCCTGCGCGGCATCGTGGGCGAGCGGTTCTGCGTGCGGAACTCGGGCGCGCTCGCGGTCGCTGAGGGCACCGGCGACCACGGCTGCGAGTACATGACCGGCGGTCGGGTGGTGATCCTCGGCCCGGTCGGCCGGAACTTCGCGGCGGGCATGTCCGGCGGCGTCGCCTACGTGTTCGACCTGCCCCGGATCAGGGTGAACATGGAGATGGTCGACCTGGACCAGGTGGAAGAGGACGACGCCAAGTTCGTCCGCGAAGTGGTGGAGCGTCACCATGCGGAAACCGGCTCGGCGGTCGCGGCCCGGCTCCTCGCGGACTGGGATCCCGGCCGGTTCACCAAGGTCATGCCGAAGGACTACAAGCGCGTGCTGTCCGCCGCCTCGCAGGCCGAGCGCGAGGGCCGCGACATCGACGAGGCCGTCATGGCCGCGGCGCACGGATAAGGGGGCATCGCATGGCTGACCCGAAGGGTTTCCTGTCCGCGCCGCGCGAGATTCCGGTCCGGCGCCCGGTCGACCTGCGGCTGATGGACTGGCGCGAGGTGTACGAGCCGTTCCCGTCCAGCCGCCTGGAGCGGCAGGCGGGCCGGTGCATGGACTGCGGCATCCCGTTCTGCCACAACGGCTGCCCGCTGGGGAACCTGATCCCCGAGTGGAACGACCTGGTCTGGCGGCACGACTGGCGCGATGCCTCGGACCGGCTGCACGCCACCAACAACTTCCCCGAGTTCACCGGGCGGCTTTGCCCAGCGCCGTGCGAAGCCGCCTGCGTGCTCGGGATCAACGCGGATCCCGTCACGATCAAGCAGGTCGAGGTGGAGATCATCGACCGGGCGTTCGCGTCGGGCTGGGTCGTTCCGATGCCCCCGGCGGTGCGGACCGGGCGGACGGTCGCGGTGATCGGCTCCGGCCCGGCCGGGCTGGCCGCCGCTCAGCAGCTCACCAGGGCCGGGCACGCGGTGACCGTCTTCGAGCGCGACGACGCCCCCGGCGGCCTGCTGCGCTACGGCATCCCAGCGTTCAAGCTGGAAAAGCGCCACGTGGACCGGCGGCTCGACCAGATGCGGGCCGAGGGAACCGAGTTCCGCTGCGGCGTCGAGGCGGGCACGGACGTTTCCGCGGAAACGCTTCGCTCGTCCTTCGACGCCATCGTGCTGGCGGGCGGCGCCAGGGTGCCACGCGAGCTGCCGATGCCAGGGCGCGAGCTGGACGGCATCCACCAGGCCATGGAGTACCTGCCGCCGGCCAACCGCATGTTCAGTGACTCACCGGTCAGCGCCCGCGGGCGGCACGTGGTCATTATCGGCGGCGGCGACACCGGCGCGGACTGCCTCGGTACCGCGCACCGCCAGGGAGCGGCCTCGGTAACCCAGCTCGAGATCCTGCCCCGGCCGCCCGCGGCCCGGCCGGATCACCAGCCGTGGCCGACGTACCCGATGATCTACCGGACCTCGAGCGCGCACGAGGAAGGCGGCGAGCGCACCTACGCGGTGACCACGCTGGAGTTCCTCGG
>DAIOWL010001233.1:0-2140 GCA_036758545.1 Streptosporangiaceae bacterium
AGACCAGCAGGGCGAGCGCGAGGGCACTGCCGACCGCGGTCCCCACGGTCCGGCTTACGCTCAGCCTCCACCTCATGCCGCTTCCGCCGCCCGCAGTTCGGCGGCGGCATCCGGCCGGCGCGCCAGGGTGAGCGCCGCCGCGAGGACCGGCAGCACGGCCACGGCCAGGGCGAGCAGGAGCGTCTGCGTCCAGCCGAACTCGATCAGGACCGGCGGCACCGGCCGGGTCGCCGCCGAGGTCAGCGTGATGGCCGGCACGAGCAGCTCGGCCAGCACGACGCCGAGGACCAGGCCGGCCAGCGCGGACGGCACGCTCAGCATGAGCTTCTCCAGGCAGAGCTGGCCGGCCGCCGCGCGCGGCGCCACGCCGAGCGCGGCCAGCAGCGCGTTCTCCGCGCGCCGCTGCCGGACCCCGGCCGCGATGCTGACGCAGAAGCCGGTGATGGCGAGCACCGCCGCGGCGATGGTGACCGCCAGCAGCCCCTGCTGCGGCAGCGTCGACAGCGGATCGGTCAGCATCGCGGCCGTGGTCCCGCTGGCGCTGCTCACGGCCGATCCGGGTGGCACGAGGCGGGACAACCCCGGCGGGGCCGGGCCCGGGACTTGGCCCGGTGTGGCCAGCCACCACTGCGTCACCGGCGCGGGTTCCAGCCCGCCGCGGGCCAGCATGGCCTGCACCGAACCCAGGTCGACGATGAGCCCGCCGCCGGTGCCGGACACCGTGGGGAAGTTGCTCACCGCCGCGACGATCCGCACGCCGACCGTCGTGCCGTTGATGAAGGTCTGCACGGCCGAGCCCACGCTCGCGTTGCTCGCGGTGAGGTAGCGCTGGGTGGCCAGGCCGGACAGCACCGCCGGGGCCTGCGGGGTGAGCGTCAGCTGGCCCGATACCGTGCCGGGGGTCCCGCCGGCCGCCAGGCCGTAACCCGGGCTGAACGTCACGGCCAGGCCGGTGCCCGCGACGCCGGACGACGATACGGCGGGCAGGCCGGCGGGCCCGGCCGTGCCGGGGAACTGCCGGACGGCGGCTAGTTCGGCCGAGGAGGCAACGGCCGGCCAGCCGCGCAGCGCCGTGCCGGGGACCGGGGCGGTCCCGGCGGCACCGGACACGCTGTCCAGGGTGAACACGGCGGGCCTGCCGGGTTTCCTGGCGGGCAGCGTGTACTGCAGGCTGATCGAGGCCAGCCGCAGCGGGTAGATCGCGCCGCCGGATGAGCCGAGGCTGGCGGTCAGCGTATGGTCGCGGCCGTCGGCGGGCAGGGAGCCGGCGCCGACCTGGTAGACGTCGCTGTCGGCGTCCTCGATCGAGACGGTTACGGCGGCCTCGCCCAGGCGCAGCGCCGCGGGCCCGAGCCGGGCGGTGAAGCTGAACGTGCCGGCCCGGCCCGGCAGGATGACGCCCGGTGGCGGGCCGGACGGCCGGATCTTGCCGAACAGCCCGGCCGCGGGGACCGGTGACTGGTCGGGCCTGAGCAACGTCACATCCGCGGCCCGCCGGGAGTCCACCGCCAGCGTGACGCCGTTGGTGGCCGTCTGCTCGAAGGGCGCGACCGGCATGGCCTGGCGGACCCCCGGTGCCCGGGCCAGGGCGCCGGCCTGCGCCGCCGAGAGCGGCTGGCTGGTCTGCACGCGCACGTCCGCTCCGGTGCTGAACGCGGCCTGGTCGTGCACCGAGCGCGTCCAGCTCTGCCGCTGGGAAAGCGCCAGCGTCCCGGTGGCCACGGCCAGCACGATCAGCAGCGCCGCGCCGCCCTGCCGGATCGGCTGGCGGCTGATCTGCCAGCTGGCCATGGCCGCGGTGAGCCGCCGGCCGCGGGCGGCCAGCCGGTCGCCGGCCTTACCCCCGGCGGGCAGCAGCCGGAGCGCGAGGACGGTGCCGCCGGCTAGCGCCAGGGCCGGCGCGACCACGATCACCGGGTCCACTCCGAAGGTCCCGCCGGCCCCGGCCGACACCGCCGAGTAGTGCCGCAGCTGCCAGCCCGCCACCACGGCCAGCAGGATCAGCGCGAGGTCGGCGCCGGCCCGGGTGACCCCGGCGACGGCCGCCTGCCGCCCGCGGCGGGCCCGGGCCGCGCCCGGGGTGACGGTACTGAGCACCGGCACCAGCATGACCACCAGAGCGCCCGCGCCGACCGTGGCG
>DAIOWL010001234.1:0-2139 GCA_036758545.1 Streptosporangiaceae bacterium
CGCTGCCGTTCGCGACCCCAGCGGCAACCACCTGCGGCTGAGCCAGCCGCTACCGACACAGGGCTGAGGTTCCGGTCTCCCCGTACCGCGTTCGGAGCCGCTCGCGTGCACAGTCACTGCTGTGGCCGAGCCGATAGGAATCCGGGGGTGCTGCGGCTGCCCGCCATTGCCAGTCACGGCGCACCGCTGCTCCCCCGGACCTCAGTCGCACCTAGTCCTGATCCCAGGCGTCGCGGCGGATCGTTGCGTGACGCGGCACCTCCCCATCAGGGGTGCCGCGTCACGCAATCACGGGGTGCACATTCCCCTACTTGTCTAGGTGCATGGCCGGGACATCCATGCCGTATCGCGGGCACTATCACCGGAAAAGCCGCAGGGCTGGGACGGGCTCACCATGATCTGCGTGGAACCGGGGCCGGTGGGCAGGTACTGCCTATGCCGATGCTGATCGGGACGTCTGGCTGGCAGTACCGCGACTGGCGGGGCGGTCTGTACCCCGAGGGCGTGCCTCAGCGGCTGTGGCTCGAGCACTACGCCACGCACTACCTGACCGTGGAGAACAACAACAGCTTCTACCGGCTCCCGTCGCGGGAGACGTTTGCCGCCTGGCGGGAGCGGACCCCGGGCGACTTCGTCATGGCGGTCAAGGCCAGCCGGTATCTGACGCACGTACGCCGGCTGCGCGACCCGGCCGAGCCGGTGGCCCGGCTGCTCGGTGCGGCGGCGGGTCTGGGACCCAAGCTCGGACCGGTCCTGCTCCAGCTGCCACCGACGCTGAAAGCCGACCCGGACACGCTGGACGCGTGCCTGAACGAGTTCCGGACAGCGGCCGCAGCACTGGGCGAGCACGGGCTCCGGCTCGCGGTGGAGCCGCGGCACGAGACCTGGTGGACCGACGAGATACGCCAGATCCTGGCCGCGCACAACGCGACGCTGTGCTGGGCCGACCGGCGCGGCCGCCCGATCACACCTCTGTGGTGTACCGCGACGTGGGGTTATCTGCGGTTCCACGAGGGCACGGCCCAGCCGTGGCCCAGCTACGGACGGCAGGCGCTGCGGTCCTGGGTGGCGCGGTTGAGCGAGACCTGGCCGGATGAGGCCGACGTGTACGTCTACTTCAACAACGACCCGGGCGGGGCGGCGGTGATCAACTCGGCTCAGTTCGCCGACCTGGCCCGCCAGGCCGGACGTAGCACGACCCGCACGCCCGACGTCGGCCAGGTGGCCGCGACCGCGGCCATCCCGACCTGGTGAGACGCCGTGCTACCGGCCGTCGAACTTGTCGGGGTCAGGGCCAGTGCGCTCGTTCTTGTTCAGCACCGTGATGTCCTCGACGTCGGTGGCGGACAGCTCGAAGTCGAAGATGTCGATGTTCTCCCGGATCCGGTCCGGGGTGACCGACTTGGGGAACACGATGTCGCCCCGCTGGATGTGCCAGCGCAGGACGACTTGAGCCGGGGTCTTGCTGTTCCGTTCGGCGATGGACCGGACGACCGGGTCGTCGAGGACACTCCCCTGCCCCAGCGGCGACCAGGCCTCGACCGCGATCTGGTGCTCGACGCAGAAGGCGCGCACGTCGTCCTGAGTCAGGTACGGGTGCACCTCGATCTGGTTGACGGCCGGGATGATCTGGGTCTCACCGTGCAGCCGCCGCAGGTGCTGGGGCTGGAAGTTGGAGACGCCGATGGACCGGGCCCGGCCTTCGCGGTAGAACTCCTCCAGCGTCTGCCACGTCTGCACGAAGTCGCCGCCGTACCGGGTCGGCAGCGGCCAGTGGATCAGGAACAGGTCGACGTAGTCGGTGCCGAGCGCCTTGAGCGTTTCTTCGAAGGCCTGGCGGGCCTCGTCGGGCTCGTGCGCGTCGTTGCTCAGCTTGCTGGTGACGAAGACCTCGCCGCGGTCCAGGCCCGAGCTGGCGATAGCCTCGCCCACCTCGGCCTCGTTGCCGTACATTTCGGCGGTGTCGATGTGCCGGTATCCGGCCTCGAGCGCCGTGCTCACGGCGGCGACCGTGTCCTTCGGCTCGATCTGGAAGACGCCGAAGCCGAATTGCGGGATGGTCTGACCGTTGTTCAGCGTGATGTCCGGAATGGAAGTCACGAAAAGAACTCTCCTCAGCAGGAATCGCGTATGCGGACC
>DAIOWL010001235.1:0-2135 GCA_036758545.1 Streptosporangiaceae bacterium
CGGCGAGTGGCGGGCCCGGATGCTGGCCTTGCTGGCGATGCTTGAACGGGCCGGCGCCGTCGATCTCGACGCCGTGGACGCGACTGCCCGGCAGGCCCTCGCCGTCGCCGGGGAGGCCGGCGACGCGTTCGCGGCGGCGCACGCCCTGGCCGATCTGTGGCTGACCCATGGGGTCAGACGCGACCATGCCAGCGCGCTCGATTACCTCGATCGGGCGCTGCGCGTGCTGGGCGATGATCCCAGCTATGCGGACCTGCGCTCATTTGTCCTTGACGTCCGCGTCTTCACGCTGCAGAATCTCGACCGCTGGCCGGACGCCGAGCTAGCCCTGCGCCAGGCTCGCGAGTTTGCCCAGCGAACCGGGAGTCCTGATAGCGCGACATGGGCCACCGCGGCGGTGCTGCGCTACTGGCTCGGCCAGTGGGACGACGCGCTGGCCGAACTGGGCTTCGATGACACCGGCGCGGATGCCTATCTGCGCGAACGGTGGCCTGCGCTGCTCTCGCATGGCGTGGCCGCACTGATCGCCGGGCGCCGGGACCAGCGCACGGCGGCCGCGGAGCACCTCCGACAGGGCCTAGTCCTGCCGATCCAGACTCTTCCCGACCGGGAGAATCAGGACTTCCTGGTCGCGGCGCACGCGCTGGCGCTCGAGCAAAGCGGGGAGACCCACCAGGCCATGGCGAGGCTGGCCGCGATATTGCCGCGGCGCGATGGGGAGATGACCCTGACCCACCAGTGGCTGCCGGACCTGGTGCGGCTCGCGCTCGCCGCCGGCGACAGGCAGATCGCGCAGGGGGCCGTGCAGGCCTGCCAAGCCGAGGCCGCGGCGGAGACCCAGCCGGCCCGGGCGGCCGCAGCCAGCATGCGGTGTCACGGACTCTTTGCGTCTGACCCGGATCCGCTCCGGGACGCCGTGGCGCACTACCGGGCGGTTGGTCCGGCGGTGGAGCTGCCCGCAGCACTGGAGGATCTGGCCCTGGTGCTGGCCGACGGCGGCCAGGAAGATGAGGCCAGGGCCGCCCTGAACGAGGCCGTCGGCCTCTACGACGGCCTGCAGGCGCGATGGGACATCCGGCGGGCTGAGGGCCGGCTCCGCGCTTACGGCATCAGGCGCGGCGCCCGCGGCCGGCGCGGGCAGCGCGCGGCGTCCGGTTGGGAGGCGCTCACGCCGACCGAGATCAAGATCGCGGCCCTGGTCGCCAGGGGTGATTCGACATCGGACATCGCCAGGGGCATGTTCCTGTCACGGCGTACCGTGCAAACCTACATCTCGCGCATCCTCACCAAGCTTGGCGCGAAGGGCCGGGTGGAGATCGTCCGGGAGGCACTGCGCCAGGGCGTCTCGCCCTAGCCGGGCGTCGATCGCGCCGGCGCGGCAAAGTGTCGTCACATGACCACTATTCACGGTCCGGCCCAGCTGGTTCTCTTGAGGTGTGCCCGGCGCCGGGCACCGGCCAAGCCGCAGGACGAGACATGCACCGGATGACCTAGCCCGGACTTTCTCCGGGCCTCTGTCCGGCGACGGCGCAGTACGTCAGCGACGTTGCCTGGGGACGACATGACGTTTACATCAGTTTCTGTACACGCGACACGCGACACGTCCGGCAACCCGGGCGCTGCCGGGAGCATCCCGGGGCACCCACCCGGCCGTGCCGAGCCCGACGGCGTCCTCTTGCCGTTTCCCCGCGGCCGGCCCCCGGGACTGCCCGAGCCCCATCCCCCGAACCGCGCCACGCGCGACGCCCTAGCCGCAGCGATCTTGACCCTGCTGGCTGGGGTGGACGGGCCGGAGCCAGGCGCGGAGGATACCGAATCGCAGCAGACAAGCTTCGCGGAGCTCGTAGCGACCGCAATCTCGGATGCCCTTACCCGCGCGGAGCTGGATAACCCGCGGGCCCGCATTGTCGCGGCCGCAGACGAAAGCCGCCGCCGCATCGAACGGGATCTGCACGACGGGGCGCAGCAAAGCCTGGCCACACTCGCGATGGAGCTCCGCGTGGCGGCGGGCGATCTCAGTGCGGGACCCGAGGAGCTGCGGGACGTCCTGGCTCAGGCGGCGAAAGCGGTCACCGCCGCACTCAATGAAGTGCGCGAAATCGCGCACGGGATCCATCCAGCGGTGCTGTCCGAAG
>DAIOWL010001236.1:0-2131 GCA_036758545.1 Streptosporangiaceae bacterium
CGGGCGTGGCTGATTTATCCCTGTGATCCGGAGGTTGCCTCGCATCGCGTGCGGATGGAACGCACGCGGCCGGAATACATCGGCGCCTTCGGCTTCGGCGCCGAGATCCCGAACGACCCGGAGGTAGCCGGCGCGATCCGAGCCGTGCTGGCCTCGAGCAGTCCGGTGCGATTTGATCCCGAGTCAGGCCATCCGCCGCCGTCGGCGCCGGCCGAGCGTTTCAGCGTCAAGTCGATGATCGCCATGGCTGTGTACCCCAAGACGGACAAGCCCTACATGTTCGGGCTGCACCAGTGCTCCCAGGCACGGATCTGGACGCCCCGGGAGGAACGGCTGTTCCAAGAGATCGGGCGCCGACTATCCGATGCGCTCGACACGCTGCTGGTGTTTCGTGACCTGCGCGAGAGCGAGCGCAAGCTCGAACGGGGCCGCGCCGCACTCGCCGCTTCGCGCGCTCGGATCGTCACGGCCGCCGACGAGGCGCGCCGCCGGATCGAGCGGGATCTACACGATGGCGTGCAGCAGCAGCTTGTCACGGTCCGGCTGGAGCTAGCTGCGCTAGATGCCGCGATGCCGCCGGACGACGAGCGTAAAAGCCGGCTGGCGCACGCAGCGAGTGGCTTGACGGGCGCTCTGGAAGATCTGGTGGAGATCGCGCGCGGCATTCATCCGGCGGTCCTGGCGGTGGGCGGCCTCCGGCCCGCCCTCAAGGCGCTCGCCCGGCGATCTCCGGTCCCCGTCCAGCTCGACCTGCGCACCGAGACGCGGCTGCCTGCGCCGGTCGAGGTGGCTGCCTATTACGTCGTCTCGGAAGCGCTCACGAACATCGCGAAGCACGCCGACGCTTCCGCGGCGCAGGTAGCTGTCGAAGCACGTGACGGCCTGCTCGGGCTCTCGATCCGCGACGACGGCCGCGGCGGTGCCGACGCGAGATGCGGCTCGGGGCTCATCGGCCTTGCCGACCGCGTCGACGCGCTCGGGGGGACGATTGACGTGGTGAGTCCGATCGGGGAGGGCACGAGACTCCACGTCAGGCTGCCGATCGAAAACGGCTGATCGCGCGATATCCCCGCTCGCGGACGCGCTCGGGTAGGCAGCTGCGCGGCCAGCTGAGGTTTGCGACGGCTCCGTCACGGCACATCGCCTGCGCTCAGGTAACGCCCCGGCCGGGGACGGCTGCTTCGTGGCGTGCTCTTCTGTGACACCTCTCCCGCTGGCTACTCGTGGCCGTATCGCATCCGCCGATAGCGTCGGCCTCGGCACGAACCCAGCGGCGGCGCTTTCGGCGATGAGATCCGCGAAGTCGGCCTCCCAATGAGTCGAGATCAGGACCACCACCGGCCCGCCGCCCCGTGGTATCCGGCCAGGCGCCGGGCAATGTCGAAACCACTCTCACCCGCGAGCGTGATGTCGACCAGGACTACCTCGGGCTGGAGCTCTTCTGCCCGCCCGCGCCTCCGCTGACGCAGGGGCAACGCCGACGACGCGCACGCACCTCCCTTCGAGGACAACGCGCGCAGCCTCGAGAGAGGCACGGTTATCCTCCACGATGAGAACGCCGACTGCGGGCAGCGGCGAATCGCGGCTCAACGGGATGGCAGATGGCGCGCGGCACCGCCGGGGCGTGCGACGGTGTCAACGGCGGCTGAATCCAGTATTCACCTGCCGCCGACAGACGGCGCGGTCACGGCATCATCCCTGCTCACACGTGACACTCAATCTCCCGCTGGCTAGGTTCCGGCTGCCTCTGGCGCGGTCTTCGCGGCTAGCGGTCACTTCTTGCTAACCGCTAGCGGTAATGCACCCGGTCCGGCTAGCCGGGGGGTGCAGATGGCCGCTGGCCGCGATGGCAGGGGGCTGTGGACGCAGGATCATTGGGTTAACAGGCTCCGCAATCAGCTCCAGCGGGCTTCCCGGGGGAGTATGGCTCTGCCGAAGGAGAGAACTGTGCCCGACGTGTCTGTGCTGGACTCGACGATGTACTACCAGGACCAAGGCGACGGCAACCCGGTCGTCTTGCTGCACGGCAACCCGACCTCGTCCTACCTATGGCGCAACGTGATCCCCGAGCTGACCGGTCAGGCGCGCTGCCTGGCGCCGGACCTGATCGGCATGGGCCGTTCGGGGAAGC
>DAIOWL010001237.1:0-2122 GCA_036758545.1 Streptosporangiaceae bacterium
ACCGCGGCCAGGCCGTTGGACGATCCTGGGTTTGCGTCCGCGTTGGCGCGCAGCTCGGAACCGTGCTCATCCGAGTCGGGATCACCCGGCCGCGGAGCCGCCTGAACCGCCTGATCCTCGACGGCCCGGGGTCCCTGGTCCGAGGTCCTGGTGCGCTTCCGCGCTGCGGAATTGGCAGCGCTCACGACCACGGTCACCCCTTCCTTCGCTGGGTAGATGCCACTCCGGACTGATTCAACCCGCCTGCCTCCCACTCATCACCATAGGCTGCGGCCGGGAGTGACTTGTACGCCTCCGCCCAGGCCCCCACCCCTTGAAACACCCCCGAATTCATGGCGTACCGACCGCCGGCACGTGCATGACGAACACCGTGACGTCGTCGTCTTGCTCGTGACCAGCGAGCATACGTTCCACGAGGTACTCGAGGAACCGTTCGGGGCGGGCCAGCAACTCTTCGTCCGCCCGGGCGGCCACCGCCGCCAGGTCTTCGAGACCCGTGTCCAGACCACGATTCCTGTTCTCTACCAGACCGTCAGAATAAAAAACCGCCGTACTTCCGGGGCGCAGGTTGAACGCGTGCTGTTTCCTCGGGCTGGCCCAGCCTAGCGGCGTGCCCGCCTCCACCTGATCGAAGCGCGGCGCGCAACCTGCCTCAAGAACAAGGGCCGGCAGATGGCCCGCATTCCCCAATACGCCAGTGCCGGTCTCCGGGTCGATGACCAGATAGGCCACGGTGGTGACCTGTTCTTCTTCCTCGGTGGCGCTGAACAGGCGGTCCAGGCCGCCGAGCACCGCCGCCGGGCGCGGGTCGGTCAGCGCCAGCGCGCGCAGCGCGTTGCGGACCCGGCCCATCCCGGCCGCGGCGGTCAGCCCCTTGCCCATCACGTCGCCGACCGCGACCGCCAGCCGCTGGTCGGCCAGCCGGAACGCGTCGTACCAGTCGCCGCCGATCTCCATGTTCTTGGCCACCGGCCGGTACATGGCCCGCAGCACCAGGCCGGGGACGCTGGGCAGCTGATCAGGGAGCAGGCTGCGCTGCAGCGTCTCCGCGGTGGTGTGCTCCCGCTCGTACAGGCCGGCCCGCTCGACGGCCAGCGAGCACTGGCCGGCCAGCGCCTCCAGGAAGACCCGCTCCTCCTCGATGATCTTCCGCGGCCGGCCGAACGAGAACCGCAGCGCGCCCAGCGGCGCGCCCGCCGCCAGCAGCGGCAGGCCGACCCAGGAGCGCTCGTCCGATGCGGCCACCCGCTCCGGGTCGATCTCCAGCTCGCCGTCGAACTGCCTGCGCAGGTCGTCCGGGTCCTCGACCAGCACCGGATGCCGGGTCGCGATCGCCTTGGTCATCACGCTCGGCGCCTGCAGGGTGAGCTCCCCGCCGGCGGAATCCGGCGCGTTACGAAGGTCGTCGTTGACCACCTTGAGCCGCGCCCCGTCCAGCAGCGCCACCGCGGAGTGCAGCGCGCCGATCGCGGTCCGGCCCACCTCGGTGATGACCTCGACCACCTGCTCCACCGTGAGCGCCTCGGCCAGCATCGAGGTGGCCTGCTGCAGCCGGGCGGTGCGCAGCGCCGCGGCGGACAGCTGCTCGGTCAGCCGGCCGCGCATCTCCTCGGCCTCGCGCTGGCTGGTCACGTCGCTGCTGGCGCCGACCCACTCGACGATCTTGCCGTCCCGCTCGATCGGGACCGCGCGCACGTCATAGTGCCGGTACGAGCCGCCCTTGGTGCGGATCCGGTACCGGTCGTCGAAGATCTTGCCGGTCCGGACGCACTCGCGCCAGTCCCGCTCGACCCGCTCCCGGTCCTCCGGGTGGATCGACTCCAGCCAGCCGAACCCGGTGTACTCCTGCTCGGACTGCCCGGTGATCCAGCGCCACTCCGGCGAGTCTTCCTTCATCGCGCCGTCCGGTGCCGCCACCCAGACCACCTGGGCGCCGCCCTGGACCAGCGAGCGGTACCGCTCCTCGCTGCGCTTGATCTCGGCCGCGGCCGCCTCGGCGGCCTCGGTGGCTCCGGTACTGAGCCCGGCCACGTTGAGCATGATCAGCCCGGCGGCGAACACCTTCCCGGCCGCGTCGTGCACCGGGAACCAGGAGGCGCAGCCGCACACGTCCTCGGCCGGG
>DAIOWL010001238.1:0-2122 GCA_036758545.1 Streptosporangiaceae bacterium
CCGGCGATGTCATCACCGGCCGGGTGGAGGTCATCGAAGCCAGGGCCGACAAGCCAGTTACCAAGCTGCGCACCACCGTGACCCGCGACGACGGCACCGTCGCCCTGGACGGTACCGCCGTCTGCTACACCATGGCGATCACGGCCGGACGCCGGTAGCACACTGCGCTGCGCCCCGACCGCGACTCGAACCCTGACTGTCGGAGCGACGCACGCAGGCCCGCTCGGCGCATCAAAGACCAGGGAACGGAACCATTCATCCTGCCCGCGCTAGCCAGTTCCACTGTCCGGGCCATCCGGCCCGCCTGCGCGCTGAGTAGCCAGGATGCCTGGCGGCACGCCGGACTGATCAGTTGCACTGTGCACTGGCGGATACGAGCGCGTCCACCCAGCCCGACAATCGCAGGGAAGCAGTGGCCATCGGCGAATCCGGAACAGGAGGATCCAGTGGGATGACGGTACATATCAACTGGCGCGACGATGCTGCTTGCCGCGATGCCGATCCGGACCTCTTCTTTCCGGTCGGCACTACCGGGCCAGCGCTGCGCGACCTCAACGCCTCCCCTCCAGGGGCTGCTGAGCGTGGAGGCGGGAGGAGCGGGCGGCCCGTCCGGGGCCGGGGCAGCCCGCACCCCCGACCGTGGTCCTGAGGACGACTGGCAGGCCGACGGCCACGAGGCGCAGCGGACCCGAATTTCCCGGCTCGGCGACACACGTCAGCGTGCACCGCTGCGGCATGCGCTGGAAAGTTACGCGGTACGGAGGAAATGACATGCAGTTGGTTGTCAGCGGCAAGCGCACGGAGGAAGTCGTGAGCGGGGTGAGCTTGTGAGCGTCATCGAGCCCCGGCCACGGAATCGCACGTCCGAGGCAGCAGTGGCCCCGCAGGCCGAGCACGGCCCCGATCCCCGGCTCCGGGTGACACCAAACCTCTTCAGCATTCCGTTCGGACTTGTCGGCCTAGCGGGAGCATGGAGCGCAGCCCAGACGCTCGGCACGCCTGCGGCGGTACCCGATGCGATTGACATCTTGGCCGCGGCAGTGTGGGTGGCCCTCGCCGTGGGTTACGCAGCACGCGGCCCCCGTAGCATCCTCGCGGATCTCCGCGATCCGGTGCTCGCGCCGTTCGTTCCGGTTGCCGCCATAGTGGGGATGTTGCTGGGATCAGCTCTGAGCGCATACAGTTTCGGCGCAGGTCGCGTCCTAGTGGTCGTATTCCTGGTCATCACCATCCTGATCGGAGCCTGGCTGACCGGCCAGTGGATCGTCGGCGATCTCGACCAGGACAAGCTTCATCCCGGGTATTTCCTGCCCACAGTGGCGGGCGGTCTGGTCTGCGCCCTCTCCGCGGCCCAAGTCCACCTCCGAGCAGTCGGAGAAGCGTCGTTCGGCATCGGCATCCTGTGCTGGCTGATGCTCGGATCGATCCTGCTGAACCGGTTGTTCCTCCGCCCGACCCTGCCACCAGCGCTGCTGCCGACACTGGCCATCGAGCTGGCGCCGCCAGCGGTCGCCGGTCTGGCGTACTTTGCCCTCGGCGGCCGAGCCGGCAGCCCGGTTGCGGAAATTCTAGGGGGATACGCGGTGCTGATGGCGCTGGTCCAGTTCCGGTTCCTCCCCAACTACGCCAGGCTGTCGTTCACTCCCGGGATCTGGGCTTTCGCCTTCTCTTATGCAGCCGCCGTAAGCTTTGGCCTCGAATGGATTGACCAGGCGAAGCCGGCGGGCGCAACCATCTACGCCAGCGTCGCGATCGCAGCTATCACCCTGCTCATCGGGGCGATAGCTGTTCGCACGGTGATCTCGCTCGTCCGGGGCGAACTCCTGCCGGGTCCGCATCTCCGGCGAACCGACCGCGACGTGCCGGGTGCTGGCTGCTGACCTGACTTTCCCGCGACCGATGTGGATGGGGGCAGTTACCTTCGGGTGCGGGGGTTGCAGTCCGCTGCGCAGCTCGTCCAGTTGCCGCAAGGTACTAACGCAGATCGCGAAGCGGCCTTCAGGGGGCAAGGGGACCATGGACACCACAGCCGAAGGCGGAAGCGCCCGGTGCGGATACGTCCGGGCGATGCTGAATAACGGGTGGACGCTGGCCGAGCATGCTGGCGCGGTGAGCCGGGGCT
>DAIOWL010001239.1:0-306 GCA_036758545.1 Streptosporangiaceae bacterium
CCGCCGCAGGCGCGGCGCTGGCCGCGGGGCTGTCCGCCTTATCGCCGAGTACCCGCACGTTGCCGGTCTTGTCGAAGTCCCTGGGGCTCTGCCGCTTGGGCGGCTTCGGTACCGCCTCGCCCGCGGATTGCGCGGCTTCAGCCGCGGCCGCCTTGGCCGCCGTGCGCCGCGGCGTGACCGGCCTCCCCTCACCGGGGGGCCCGCAGGGCGGCACGCGCGAGACCTGCAACTGGATCGCCGCCGCTGCGGCGGTCGAGGGACGGCCTTCGGTGATCGTCGACTACATCCCGATCTACGCCTCGCCGG
>DAIOWL010001239.1:316-2121 GCA_036758545.1 Streptosporangiaceae bacterium
GCCGCGACCGCCTCGCCCTCGGCGGCCGCCGCCCCCGGAGCCGCAGCCGCCGCCGGAGCCGCAGCCGCCGGAGCCGCAACCGCCGGAGCCGCAGCCGCAGCAGCGTCGACCGGAGCAGTCTCGGCGTCCTGACCAGCCGGGCTGGTGACGGGGGTGTCAGTGACGGTTTCCGACGCCTCGGGCGTCCTGGCGTGCGGGACGTCCTGGTGCGAGGCCTTGTTCCTGAGCTTGTCTGTTATCAGCAGCAACTGCCCGATGCCGGCGAAGACGCCGCGCAGTGCGTGGGCCGGGGCTTCCTTGATGCGTTCGCTGACCTGCGGAACGCGCATGTCACACTCTCCCTCGAGGACGGGATACCACGAGGCGCCCGGCAGTTCCCAGCGTCTGCCGGCGCCATCTGTATCGCTGTTACTCAGCGCGTGTTCCCTGACGGGATATCTTCCGCCTCTGCGTTGCGCATCGCAACATTCCGCGCTGTGGACGCCGAGAGCATCCCCTTGGCGCATCCTTGCGTCTCATACGTACCCTGGAGTTGTGACGAGGACAGACGCGGCGCCCTCAGGCCGAACGGAACGGCGGGTCCTGCTTGCCAAACCTCGGGGCTACTGCGCCGGGGTCGACCGCGCTGTGCAAGCGGTCGAGATGGCGCTGGACAGGTTCGGCCCCCCGGTCTACGTGCGCAGGCAGATCGTGCACAACACCTACGTCGTGAGCACGCTCGAGCGGCGTGGCGCCGTCTTCGTGTCGGAAGTAGACGAGGTGCCGCCCGGCGCGGTCGTGGTGTTCTCCGCGCACGGCATCGCTCCCGATGTCCGCCGTGATGCGGAGAGCCGGGAGCTGCGCACTATCGACGCGACCTGCCCGCTGGTAACCAAGGTGCACAACGAGGCGCGGCGGTTCGCGGCCAAGGATTACGACATCTTGCTGGTCGGCCACGAGGGACACGAGGAAGTAGTGGGGACGGCCGGCGAGGCCCCGTCCCGGGTCCGCCTGGTCGACGGCGCCGACGGTGCCGCGCAGGTCGAGGTCAGGGACCCATCCAAGGTGGTCTGGCTGTCCCAGACGACGCTGTCGGTGGACGAGACGGTGGAGACCGTCAACGCGCTGCGCGAGCGCTTCCCGGCCCTGCTCGACCCGCCGAGCGACGACATCTGCTACGCCACGCAGAACCGGCAGGCCGCGGTCAAGGTCATCGCCGGCCAGGCCGACCTGGTGATCGTGGTGGGCTCGCCGAACTCCTCGAACTCGGTCCGGCTGGTCGAGGTGGCCAAGGACTACGGCGCCCCGGCCGCCCACCTGGTCGATGACGCCGGCGAAGTCGACGAGCGCTGGCTGGATGGCGTGAGCACGATCGGCGTGACGAGCGGGGCCTCGGTGCCCGAGGAACTGGTGGCCGCGGTGCTGGACAAGCTCGCCGGGCACGGCTTCGGCGACGTGGAGGAGGTCGAGGCGGTCGAGGAGCAGATGACGTTCGCCCTCCCGCGCGAACTGCGCCCCGCCAGACCCGCAGGACCCGCAGGACCCGCAGGACCCGCAGGACCCGCCGGACCTGCAGACCCGGAGTCCCGCCCGCCCGGCTGACCTGCCGACTCTGCCGACGGCGCTCGGCTCGCCCCGGCACGATGCCATACTGGTGCGAAATTACGGTCGGTGTCCGCAGGCTCGCCGTGGGCAAGCCCTGAACGGCACCGCGCGAACGCTGGAACAGGTGAGCATGAACCCGCTTGCTCCCCCGTTGCGGCTGGCTGAAGCCGCTGGGGTGCTGTCGCTGGCTACGGACCTGGCCATGGGCCAGCCCCTGGAAC
>DAIOWL010001240.1:0-2119 GCA_036758545.1 Streptosporangiaceae bacterium
GTGATCGCGTTCGAGCCTTACTACGACTCCTATGCGGCCAACATCGCCATGGCCGGCGGTGTCCGCGTGCCGGTCACGCTGCGCCCGCCGCACTTCCGCCCCGACCTGGCCGAACTCGCAAGAGCTATCACCGGTCGCACCCGCCTCATCCTGCTCAACAGCCCGCACAACCCGACCGGCTCGGTCTTCACCCGCGACGAGCTCGCCGCCATCGCGGCGCTGGCCGTCGAGCGCGACCTGCTCGTGGTCACCGACGAGGTCTACGAGCACCTCGTCTTCGACGGCGAGCACGTGCCGATCGCGCAGTTCCCCGGCATGAGGGACCGAACGGTCTCGGTTTCCTCCGCCGGCAAGACATTCTCCTTTACCGGCTGGAAGATCGGCTGGGTCAAGGCCACGCCGGAGCTGGTGACCGCGGTGAAGACGGCCAAGCAGTTCCTCACCTTCGTCAGCGGCGGCCCGTTCCAGTACGCCGTGGCCGAGGCGCTGGCGCTGCCGGACGAGTACTACGCCAGGCTCCGCGACGATCTGATGGCCCAGCGCGACCTGCTGTGCGCCGGGCTGGGCGAGATCGGCTTCGAGGTCTACCAGCCGCAGGGCACCTACTTCGTCACCGCGGACGTCAAGCCGCTGGGCTACCAGGACGGCGTGGAGTTCTGCCGGAACCTTCCGGACCGCGCCGGCGTGGTCGCGATCCCGACCGCGATCTTCTACGACCACCCCGAAGCGGCCCGCAGCCACGTCCGCTTCGCCTTCTGCAAGCAGCCCGAGGTGCTGACCGAGGCTCTGCGCCGACTCTCCCGCCTGACCAGGCGCTGATCCTCATACGACGAGGGCGAATTCTTACCGAACGGACCGCAGTGCGCGCGCCGGCAACCGCGACAAGCATCGTCATCACGATCGCGGCGTCGAAAACTCGGCCCTCGGGTCGAGTAGGAAACGCCGCTTCACCTCCTCGGGAAATGTCTCTATCGTTCGCTAGTGTGTTCGCATGTCCCGGTACCGTCTGGTCCCCTCGCCCGCCCAGGAGGCGGTGCTGCGGGAACACTGCGGCCACGCCCGGTATGTATGGAACCTCGCGGTCGAGCAGCACCGACACTGGCGCCCGGGCCGGAAGAGCGCTCCGGGCTACCTGGAACAGTGCCGGCAGCTCACCGCCGCCCGCACGGAGCACCCGTGGCTGGCCGCAGGCTCTCAGATGGCGCAACAGCAGGCGCTACGCGACTTCGCCCAGGCCATGGCAAACTACTTGGGCGGCACGCATGACCGCCCGTCGTGGCGGAAGGCCGGCCGGGACGAGGGATTCCGGGTTGTCGCCGTCAGGCCCGGCCACGTGCGCCGCCTGTCCCGCCGCGTGGGCGAGGTGCGCGTCCCGAAGGCCGGATGGGTACGGTTCCGCTGGTCCCGCGCGGTCCCGCCGGAGGTAAAGTCGTACCGCATCACGCTTGACCGGGCAGGGCGCTGGCATATCGCGTTCGCCGTGATCCCGGCGCCGATCGTCGGCCCAGGTAACGGCCAGACCGTCGGCATCGACTGCGGGGTAGCGGTCAGCGCGGCGCTATCGACGGGTGAGATGCTGACGGCACCGGGGCTGAGCGCGAGGCGTAACAAACGTTTGAGGCGCCTTCAGCGTAGTCTTGCCCGTGCCAAGCGGGGGTCGAACCGGCGAGCCAGGGTTAAGCTGACCGTGGCGCGGCTGCGCGCCCGCGAGGCAGATGCGCGGAAGGACTGGGCCGAGAAGGCATCCACGGATATCGCGCGCCGGTTCGACATGATCAGGGTCGAGGACCTGCGCATCAGGAACATGACGCGCTCGGCCAAAGGGACCGCCGGGGCACCCGGCCGGAATGTCCGGCAAAAGGCGGGGTTGAATCGGGAAATCCTCAGGTCGGGCTGGGGACTGCTGGCGCGCAGGCTGGAGGACAAGGCACCCGGGCGGGTGGAGAAAATCAGACCCGCGTTCACGAGTCAGCGGTGCTCGGCGTGTGGGCATGTGGATGCGGAGTCGCGTAAGAACCAAGCGCGCTTCGTGTGCACGGCCTGCGGTTTCGCCGACCACGCAGACGTGAACGCGGCCCGGAATATCGCGGCGGGGCACGCCGTGACTGCGCGGGGAGGC
>DAIOWL010001241.1:0-2117 GCA_036758545.1 Streptosporangiaceae bacterium
GGACATCACCCCGGACACGATCATCCCGCCCTGGTACGGCGAGCGCCTCGACCTGCACCACGCCATCTGGGCCTGCTTCGCCAACGCCCGCACCGACGAGGAAAAACAAGCCGACGGCGACCAGGACGGCGACCCAGCAGACCGCGATCGCGTGACGATCTATGAGCCCGAGGACTGGCCCGAGCGGATCCGCCGGTACGAGGACGAGTACACCGCCGG
This sequence comes from Streptosporangiaceae bacterium, assembly GCA_036758545.1. Taxonomy (GTDB): domain Bacteria; phylum Actinomycetota; class Actinomycetes; order Streptosporangiales; family Streptosporangiaceae; genus Palsa-504. The sequence goes on from DAIOWL010001241.1 coordinate 220, forward strand.
GCCGCGTCGGCCCCTGGTGGTCCCCATACCGCTGTTAGGCTGCGCCCATGCTTGATCACATCGGCCTGCAGGTCCAGGACGTGGAGAAGTCACTCGACTTCTACCTCGGCACCTTCGCCGCGATTGGGATGCGCGAGGTGATGCGCTTCCCGTACGGCGAGACCATCGTGGTCGGCCTGGGCGGCGCCGACGGCCAGCCGGTGTTCTGGCTGGGCCCGCCCACTGGCACCGAGACCAGGGAACTCCACGTCGCCTTCAAAGCCCCCGACCGCGCCGCGGTGGACGCGGTGCACCAGGCGGCGGTAGCGGCCGGGGTAGAAGTGCTGCACGCCCCGCGTGAGTTCCCGGAGTACCACCCGGGCTACTACGGGGTGTTCCTGCGCGACCTGGACGGCCACAACGTCGAGGCCGTCCACCACGGCTAGCCCACCACGACTGGGCCGCCACGGGCTAGCCCGCCGCAGCCCGCGCTTACCTGTGCCGGGCCCGCACCCGGGACGCGGTCCGCCTGGCCCGCACCCGCATGGCGTTCCGGTTCGGCCGCCGCCGCGGCCCGGTGGCCGACGGCCCCGTCGCCGACGGGCCGGTTGCCGACGAATCGGCCGTCGGCGTCGGGTCGGCGTGCCACTCGGCGTGGTGATGCTCGCTGCGGTGCCGGTCCCGCCGCACATGCAGCGCCTTCAGCGGCGGGGACAGCAGCGGCGGCTTGGCCTTGGGCGGCTCGGGCAGGTGGGAGGGCTCGAGCTCGGAGCGCAGCCGGTCCACGTGGGCGAGGATCTCGCCGCGCAGCTGCCATCCCTCCGGCCGTCCGGCCGGGTTGGTGGAGAGCAGGTCGGCGAGCTGGTCCTGCTGCCGCTGGGCCTCCTCGAGGTGGTCTTCGAGCGCCTCGGTGATCGGCTCGGCCGCGAACGCGGCATGCTCGGGCGCCACCGGCTCGGCCTCGAGCAGCTGGCCGTAGGCCCGCACCGCGGCGGAAAGCTCCGCGATGACGGCCGCCAGCCGGGCCCGGGTCTCGGCTTCCCTGACCGGGCTGTGCTCGCTGTCGATCCGCGCGCTGTCGGCCACCGAACGGGCCAGCACCCGCACGTCCGTCGCGGCCCGCTCCAGCGTGTCGACGCCGTCCCGCAGGCCGGCCGCCGGGTTGCCGGACCGGAGCTTGCGGGGGTTCAGGCGGACGCTCTCCTCGGCCTGGCCCAGCGCGTCGTCCACCCGCTCGATCTCGCCGCGCAGCGACCGGGTCCGGTCCAGCCACTCCGCCGCGCGCCGCGGATCCGGCGTATCGGCCAGGCCCTCGGCCATCTGTCCGAGCAGGTCAGCCATCTGTCGGCTGAGCTCGCCGACCGCCTCCCTGGCCGTCTGCACCCGCAGCGGGGCGAACACCAGGCCGGCCGCCAGCCCGGCAGCCGCGCCGACGAGCGTATCGACGATCCGGCTGCTGGCGGCGGAACTCGAGCCGAGCGAGAAGATCAGCATCGCGCTGATCGGCACCTCCAGGATCTCCTCTCGCAGGCGCAGCACGATGCCGAGCGTGAGCGTGCCCGCGATGAGCAGGCCGAGCACCCACCAGCTGAACGGCACGTAGGCGGCGACCGCGACCGCGGCGAGCACGCCCGCCGTGACCGCCGCCACCCGCCGGATGGCGCTGCCGATGGTATGGAACAAGGTGGCCTGCGCCACCAGCAGCGCGGTCAGCGGCGCCACGACGTCGCGGGCCGACCCGCCGGGTAGTACCTGCGCGATCAGGTACGCGAACACGGCGGTCGCGGTGAGCCTGGCGATGTACACGGCTGTCGGCTGGGCCCGGCGGCGGACGACGGTGAGCTGCTCGGCCTGGCGCCTGGCCACCGCCTTGGCCGCTACGCCGACGTTCTCGACTGGTACGGGACGGACGGGAAAAC
>DAIOWL010001242.1:0-2116 GCA_036758545.1 Streptosporangiaceae bacterium
CGCTTGTTGCGCAGGAAGAAGTCGAAGACGTGCTCGCCCAGCGTCTCCGCGACGAGATCGCTGTCCTGCATGACCCTGATGGCCTGGTCGAGGTCCTGGGGCAGCGGCCGGATGCCGAGCGCGCGGCGCTCGGCGGAGGTCAGCGCCCACACGTCGTCCTCGGCGCCGGGCGGCAGCTCGTAGTCGCCCTCGATGCCCTTGAGCCCGGCGGCCAGGATCACCGCGAAGGCCAGGTACGGGTTGCAGGCGGCGTCCACCGAGCGGAACTCGACCCGGGTCGAGTTGCCCTTCTGCGGCTTGTACATCGGCACCCGGATCAGGGCCGAACGGTTGTTGTGCCCCCAGCACACGTACGCCGGGGCCTCCCCGCCGGCGCCGGCGGTCCGCTCGGCCGCGCCCCACAGCCGCTTGTAGGAGTTCACCCACTGGTTGCACACGGCGGTGATCTCCGGCGCGTGCTGGAGCAGCCCGGCGATGAAGGCCCGGGCCGTCTTGGACAGCTGGAACTCGGCGCCGGCCTCGTAGAACGCGTTCTTGTCCCCCTCGAACAGTGACACGTGCGTGTGCATGCCCGAGCCGGGGTGGTCGGTGAACGGCTTCGGCATGAACGTCGCGTAGACGCCCTGCTCGATCGCCACCTCCTTCATCACCAGCCGGAACGACATGATGTTGTCGGCCGTGGTGAGCGCGTCGGCGTAGCGCAGGTCGATCTCCTGCTGCCCGGGCGCCCCCTCGTGGTGGCTGTACTCCACCGAGATGCCCATCGACTCCAGCATCGTGATCGCCGTCCGGCGGAAGTCGTGGGCGATGCTGTGCGGGGTGTGATCGTAGTAGCCGCCGCTGTCGATCGGCACCGGCTTGTCCCCCGCCTCGGGCCGCTGCCTCAGCAGGAAGAACTCGATCTCGGGATGGGCGTAGAAGGTGAACCCGAGTTCGGAGGCCCGGGCCAGGTTGCGCTTGAGCACCCAGCGGGGATCGGCGTAGGACGGCGACCCGTCGGGGAGCAGGATGTCGCAGAACATCCGGGCGACCCCGGGGTACTCGCCGCGCCACGGCAGCAGCTGGAACGTGGCGGGATCCGGGCGCAGGATCATGTCGGCCTCGTAGACCCGGGCGAACCCCTCGATGGCCGAGCCGTCGAAGCCGATCCCGTCGGCGAACGCGCCCTCGAGTTCGGCGGGTGCGACGGCGATCGACTTCAGCGTGCCCAGGACGTCGGTGAACCACAGCCGGACAAACCTGATGTCACGCTCTTCGAGCGTGCGCAGCACGAATTCTTCCTGCCTATCCACGGTATTCACCTTAGACGTTCCGCGTCGCTAGACGAGCCTTCGCCGAGTGGACCCGGGGCGGAGCAGGGGCGGGAAACCCGGCCCGTTCGGGACAATCTTGATACGGCCTAGGCTGGAACCGTGACAATGCTGAGGATTGCACTGGCCCAGGTCAATGCCACGGTCGGTGACCTGGACGGAAACGCCGAGCTGATCGTGGAGTGGACCCGCCGGGCGGCGGCGCGCGGGGCCAGGGTCGTGGTGTTCCCGGAGATGATGCTGACCGGGTACCCGGTGGAGGACCTGGCGCTGCGGGCGTCGTTCGTGGAGGCGTCCATCGCCGGCCTGCACAAGGTGGCGGCGCGGCTGGCCGACGAGGGGCTCGGCGGGATCGCGGTGGTGACCGGTTACCTGGACCGGCGGACCGATCTGGCGCCGCGGACCGGGGTGCCGGCCGGCGCGCCGCAGGACGCGGCGGGGCTGCTGCACGGCGGGCGCGTGATTATCACCTCGGCCAAGCACCACCTGCCGAACTACGGGACCTTCGACGAGTTCCGCTACTTCGTGCCCGGCAACACGCTGCCGGTATTCCGGCTAGCGACCGAGTCCGGCGAGAGCGTAGAGATCGCGATCGCGATCTGCGAGGACCTGTGGCAGGACGGCGGCCCGGTGGCGGTCTGCCTGCGCGCCGGCGCGGGGCTGCTCGTGGTGCCGAACGCCTCGCCCTACGAGCGCGGCAAGGACGACGTGCGGCTCGACCTGGTGGTGCGGAGGGCGCGCGAGGCCCATGCCGCCCTGGCCTACGCCAACATGGTCGGCGGGCAGGACGAGCTGATCTTCGACGG
>DAIOWL010001243.1:0-2116 GCA_036758545.1 Streptosporangiaceae bacterium
CGGGTGGAGAGCTGCAGCTTGCGCAGCACAGAGGACACGTGGCTCTCCACCGTCTTGGTCGAGATGAACAGCTCCTTGGCGATCTCCTTGTAGGTGTAGCCCTGGGCGATCAGCCGGAGCACCTCGCGCTCCCGGACGGTCAGCTGGTCGAGCTCGGAGTCGAAGGAGGGCTTCACGTCGCTGGGCGCCTGAGGGGCCGCCGCGAACGCGTCCAGCACGAACCCGGCCAGCCGGTGCGAGAACACCGCGTCGCCCGCGGCGACCCGGCGGACCGCGTCGGCCAGCTCGGCGGTGGAGATCGTCTTGGTCACGTAGCCCCTGGCCCCGGCCCGGATCACCGCGATCACGTCCTCCGGGGCGTCCGAGGCGGACAGCGCGAGAAACCGTACGTCGGGATGCGAAGCCTTGACCGCCTGCACCACGGCCTGGCCGCCGCCACCGGGCAGGTGCACGTCGAGCAGCACCACGTCCGGCAGCAGCTCGCCGATCAGGTCGATCGCGGGCTGCACGTCGTCCGCCTCACCGATCACCTCGACCTGCCGGCCGAGCTCGGCCCGGACCCCGGACCGGAACAGTCCGTGGTCGTCGACCAGCACCACCCTGGGGGCCTTAGCGCTCATGTCCGACCTGCCGGAAGGCTGCTCCGCGGCATCTTCAGCGTCACCTTGGTGCCCTCGCCCGGGGCGGTCGTCACGGTGGCCGTGCCGCCGCGGCGGGTCATCCGGCCGTGCACCGACTCGGCCAGGCCCTTGCGGTCCTCGGGCACCGCCTCCGGGTCGAAGCCCTTCCCGCGGTCCCGCACCACGATCGACACCTCGCCGGGCTCGACCTCGGCGAACAGCGAGATGACGCCGGCCCCCGACCACTTGGCCGCGTTGACCGTCGCCTCCCCGGCGGCGGCGAGCAGCGCGGTCAGGTTGTCGTCCAGGTCGCAGTCGCCGACCGTCACCGCCTCCACCGGAACTCCGTACCTCGCCTCGACGTCCTGCTGGATCTTCCGCACCCCGCCCGCGACGGTGAGCTCCTCGTCGGCCTCGTCCGGGTCCCGGCCCTCGAACAGCCAGGACCGGAGCTCGCGTTCCTGCATCCGGGCCAGCTGGATGACCTTCTGCGGGTCGTCGGCGCGCCGCTGGATCAGCGCGAGCGTCTGCAGCACCGAGTCGTGCACCCGGGACGTGATGTCGAACCGCTCCTCGGCCCGGGCGTTGGCCTGGCGCTCCAGCGCCAGGTCCCGGGCGATCCGCAGCCACCACGGGCCGAGGGCCAGCACGATGGCCGCGATCACCAGCAGCACCCCGCCCAGCGGGCGGAGCAGCGCCAGGCTGGCGTGGGCCGAGAACAGCCAGCCCAGCCCGCCGGCCATCAGCGCGCCCGCGATGACCAGGCGCAGCGCCGACCGGCGGTTCGGTCGCACGTCGCCCGTCGCGACGCCCAGCGGCTCGAGCAGGTGCCGCAGCGTGGCCTGGTCTTCTTCCGCGCCGTTCCGCCAGATCAGCGCCAGCCCGGCGATGCTGAATACCTGCGGCGAGGCCCAGCCGATGAACCAGCCGCCGTTGAGCGCGCCCGCGATGAGCAGCACGAAGATGAGCAGCGAGGCCAGGCCCACGGCCAGCCGGATGCCCCCGGCGTCGTTCCTGGCCTTGCTGAAGATGTTGGCCTCGGCCCCGGCCGCCGGGATGAACAGCCAGGCCAGCACGTACAGCGGCACCCCCCAGCCGGTCGACACCAGGGTGACCAGCACGAACACGATCCGGACGGTCGTCGGGCTGAACCCCCGCCAGGCGGCTATCCCCGCGGCCACGCCGCCGCCCAGCCGGTCGGCCGGCTCGCGGCGCAGCGGGCCGTCGTGACCGGTGTGCCGTTCACGCAGCCCGAACGGACCGTGACGCCCGAACGGGCCACGGTACCCCGGCTGGTCGCGGTGCCAGCGGTCAGGATGCTCCACGGTTCCATCATGGCCCCAGCGACCCCATGACGGCTATCGGGGACATCCCTGACGCGACCCTGATGCCCCGGTCACCGGATCAGGGGTGGTCGGGGGTACTTCCCGATGTGCTGACCGGGCTCGCGGAGCCAATCTAGAGGCATGAACACGAACACGGCAGATCCCGAAGCA
>DAIOWL010001244.1:0-2116 GCA_036758545.1 Streptosporangiaceae bacterium
CCGGCCTCCAGGTACGGGACGACCTGCCCGGCGCCGCGTCCGGGCGCCGCGCCATCGGTACGTCCCTCCAGGATCACATCGAAAGCGCCGTCCCCGGTGCGGTGCTGGCGCGTGTACTGGACCACGGCTCGCAGCTCGTTCGGCGGCATGGTCTCGCCGAGGCCGTAGCCGGCGTGAGTGGGCATCACCCCGTCCCAGCGGGCGGCGCGCCTGAACGGCGCCTTGTTCGGCCACCGGCCGCCGCACCAGATCGGGATCCGCGGCCGCTGCACCGGGCGTGGCAGCATCCGCACATCGACGGCGGTCAGGTACTCGCCGCGGACCGTCACCGGTTCCCCGCTCCACAGCGCATCAAGCAGGCCCAGCGACTCATCCAGCCGCGCCGCCCGCTGCCTGGCATCGGCGGACTCGCCGAACGCGGTGAACTCAGCCGCCAGCGACCCCAGCCCGGCCCCCACGACCAGCCGTCCCCCCGACAGCAGGTCCACGGTCACCGATTCCCGCGCCACCTCGCCGATCCGGCGGCGGGCCAGCACATTCACCAAGATGCCGATCCTGATCCGGGCCGTGCGCGCCGCGACAGCGGCGATCACCGCCACCGGATCGGCGACGTCCCAGTGCTGATCGTGATACAGCAGATGGTCCCAGACGAAGAAGCCATCCCAGCCATGCTCCTCGGCCGCCACCGCCAGCTCCACCAGCAGCAGCGGGTCGCCGAACGGGCCGACGTTCGGCACCCCTACCGCGCAGTGCGGTTCCCCGGTCATCCCGTCACCCTAGCGCGACGACCGGGCCGGTCCCGCGGGCCGGACCAGCTGAGGACACTCGTTCTCCGGCGGCCTGAGGCACACTGGGCGGCATGACTGGGCCGTGGAACGCGACGCTGCACCATCTGCCGGATACCGGGACAGCTCTGCGCCGCCTGAGCCAGCTGGTTCGCCCGGGCGGGACGCTGGCCATCGTGGGATTCACCCGCACCGAGCGGCGCGACTGGCCCTCGGCTCTGATCAGTTGGACATGCCTGGGTGCAGCCAACCGTGTGCGAGGAAAATGGGAACACACCGCGCCCAAGGTGTGGCCGCCGCGGGATACGTTCCGCGAGCTGCGCGGCAGCCTCCGCGAGGCCCTTCCCGGCGCCCGCATCTCCTGCCTGCTCATGGGGCGGTACCTGATCATCTGGCAAGCACCCGGGTAACCAGGTCCGAGGCGGGCCCGCCAGAAGCGGACGGCGGGGAATTCGGTGCTGCGGGCAGGGACCGGACAGGCACCCATAGCGGTCCGGGTAGATTCAGGCAATGAAGAAGATCCTCGAACTCCTGGTCTGCTTCCTCCATCCCGTGGCCGTGGTCCTGATGTGGATTGACCTTGCCACCCGCCGGAATATCGGCGGCGGCGCGAAGCTGGCATGGGCCGTGTTCGGTCTCATCCCGCTGGTGCCGTTTCTCTACGTGCTCACGGGTGGCGAGCTGTGGTGAGGCCGGCGCGCGTCGGCGGCAACACGTCGCCATGACTGGCTGCGCTCAGGACTTATGGTGCCGCTGGGGCCGGGGGCAGCGGTGGCATGGCTGCGCTTGTGGTGGGGGCCTGGAGTTTTGTCACGTCAAGCTTGGTGCCGACCATCTGCTTGAGCATGAAGTCGTGATTCAGGTCGAGGATGGCACGAGTTTCGGCGGCGACCACCGCGTTGCGGCTCAGGGTGAGCTCGTTGTCCTGCTGCTGCTCGCCCGACAAGGACCAGTTGGTAGAGCCCTTGACCGTGTAGACGCCGTCGACGATCACGATCTTCAGGTGCGAGATCGCGTTGTGCACCGAGCTGGTGCCGATCGCGATGCTATTGCCAAAGGCGTCGTTGGCCCAGCTGGCCAGGATCTGCTTCTCGTGCGCGCCGGTCGACTGGCTCCGGTCCAGGCTCATTTGCACGTAGATTTTCTCATCGGCGAGTTTCGCCTGGATAATCTTGTTCAGCTCGTCGTCGTCATAGCCGAACATGTTGACCACGATAGAGTGCTGCGCACTGTCCAGCAGCGCGACCAGCAGCCCGTGGACGTTATCGCGCGGAGCGAAGAAGGTCCGCTGATCGTCGGGATATCCGTCCAGGAAGCGGCCTTCAGCCTTG
>DAIOWL010001245.1:0-2109 GCA_036758545.1 Streptosporangiaceae bacterium
ACCCTGGCCGGGTTCTCCGAGCAGCTGCGCCGGCACGGGATGGTGGCCGGGGCCCGGGTGCTGTCCGCCCGGGAGCGCCCGGCCGGGCTGGCCGCGGGCGCCGCGCTGCGGCTCGCCGAGGACGACCCGGTGTACGAGGTGCGGCGGATCCGGCTGGGCGACGGCCGGCCGATCGCGCTGGAGCGCTCGCTGTTCCCGGCCGCCCGGTTCCCCGGCATGCTGGAGTTCCGGCTGGATGGCTCCTTGTATGAGCTGCTCGAGACCAGGTACGGGCTGCGGCCGCACCGGGCCAGGGAGAGCCTGGAGCCGGTGACCGCCGGGGTGCGCGAGGCCGAGGCGCTGGACGTCGCCGAGGGCGCCCCGCTGATGCAGGTAGAACGAACCGCCTACGCCCGTTCCGGTGAGCCGCTCGAATTCGCCCGTGACCTGTTCCGCGGCGACCGCACCCGCGTCGTCGTCTGGACCTCCGACATCTGAGAAACCCGGTGGGGTGGGGGCCGGGGACTTCATGATCATGGGCAGTTACGACGGCATGACGGCCGAAAGTACCCATGATCATGGTCCGGAGGTGACGGGGCGGGGCACGGAGGGAGAGCGGAGGGAGAGCGGAGGGAGAGCGGAGGGAGTGCGGGGGGTTAACGGATGGGCGAATTCGTTGCAGTATGGAATACATGGAGTCTGGTACACGGTCAGAGACCGGGCTCGATGACGGTTTCGCGATCGTCGAGGCCGGGCAGCACGTGCGGGCGAGGGCGGATAACCAGGCCCGTTCGGGATCAATGATGCCACCGCCACCCAGTACGGCGCTGGCCTGCTCCGCTATACCTCCGCCCCCGCGGACCTCGCTCTCGGGGTCGGTCATCCCGCCGCCGCCCAAGACGACGCTGCCGTCCTGCTCGGCGATACCGCCGCCACCGGTCACGGCGCTCCCGTCCTGTTCGGCCGTGCCGCCGCCGCCGGTCACTGCGCTCCCGTCTTGCTCGGCGATACCGCCACCGCCGGAGATCGCGCTCCCGTCCTGCTCAATCGTTCCGCCGCCGCCGAGCACGGCGCTGGGTGGCTCGGCCATCCCGCCGCCGCCGAGCATCGCGCACCCCGGAAGGACCGCGGACATGGAAACGGACCGGAGATCCCCGCTGCCTGCCGCCCCCGCAGCAGGCTGATCAGGGGGTCTCCGGTCCGTGGCTGGGCCGGCTCGTCACCAGGACGTCAGCGGCGCTGGCCCGAACGGGCATGGCCGATGGTCCCCGTGGCGAACAGGACGATGGCGACCAGGAAGCCGATCCACAGCAACGGCCAGACCACGTGCGCGGCCGCGATCGCGACAAAGACGATCAGCGCGACGAGCAGGATCGGGTGGCGGTGCCGACGGCGCAGCTGGCCTGTCGGGTCCGCCGGGTTGGTCGCTGCCGGAGCCCCTGTTTCCGGCAGGTCCTCGAACAGGCCGTTCAGGTCGGCGCGGGTCTTGGCGCTCATGGCCTTGCCGACGCGCTCGTCGAACTCGGCCTGGTCAAGACGGCCGGAGCTGAAGTGCTCGGCCAGGCGGTCGGTGACCGCCTGCCGCTCGGCGTCGGAAACCCGCATGTGCTGGTCTGAGGCGGGGCCCGTGAACCACGGACCGAAACCGCGGGTCCAGTTCTGGTTGTACTGCGCAGACATGATGATTACTCCGTTAGTGAGATGTGCTTAGCGGTTGCGGTTCTGCAGGGACTCGATGATCGAGCCGGCGATCGACTGGTCGCTGCCCTCGTCCGGGATCAGCAGCAGGCCGGCCAGGTAGAGCGGGATGCCCGCGCCGCCGACGATGGTCAGGACGACGAAGGCGATCCGGACGATCGTGGTGTCGACGCCGAAGTAACGGGCCAGGCCCGCGGCGACGCCCGCCAGCATCCGGTCCTCGAAGGGCCTGCGCAGCGCGGTGCGCCCGGGGTCGTAGCCGTACCGGGGCTCGGGGCGGCTGTCGGTCGGCTCGGTGGTGGGTGCTTCGGGATCTGCCGTGTTCGTGTTCATGCCTCTAGATTGGCTCCGCGAGCCTGGTCAGCACATCGGGAAGTACCCCGACCACCCCTGATCCGGTGACCGGGGCATCAGGGTCGCGTCAGGGATGTC
>DAIOWL010001246.1:0-2109 GCA_036758545.1 Streptosporangiaceae bacterium
CGGAGGGGCTCGCACGTTAGCGGGGCACGCGCCCGGCCCGTTCGGTAGAAATGAACCTTCAGAGGAGGTCAGGCGTGAGCTCGTGGACACCGCGGCACGTGCTCGACGCGGCGGCCGCCAGCCAGTGGTGCCCGGACGGCGCCGTCGAGGTGCTGACCGATGACTACCGGCTCATCCGCTACCCGGACTGGGCGCTCGACCCGGCCTTCCCCGCCGCCCAGGTCACCCGGTCGCGGTCCGAACGGGTCGCGGCTGAGGTCATCGGCGAGGTGGCTGAGCGGGTGCGCCGGTGGGGCAAGCCCGGGGTGGCCTGGTGGGTCTCGTCCGCGACCCTGCCGCCCGACACCGAGGCGGCGCTGCGCGCCGCCGGCGGCAAGCAGATCGACGCGGTGCAGATCCTGGCGCGCGAGCTGGACGGCGACGACGACGCCGGGCCGGCCGGTTCCGGGGACGTGAGCGTCGCGCTGGTCGCCGGCGAGCGCACGTTCCGGGCCGCGTCGATGGTCACCGTGCGCGGTTGGGGGAGGAAGGAGCCCACCGCGGCCACGCTCGCCCGCGAGTACGCCGAAGCCGTCAGGGACCTGGCGGCCTGGTCCAGCTTCCGCGTGCTGGCCTCGGTGCGGGGCGAGCCCGCCGCGGTCGGCGGGTGCACGCTGCGCGGGGAGGTGGCCCACCTATGGGGCGCGGTCACCCTGCGGGAGTACCGCCGGCGCGGCGCCTACCGGGCCGTGCTGGCCGAACGGCTGCGGCTGGCCCGCGCCCACGGCGCCACGCTGGCCCTGGTGAAAGGGCGCGTGGAGACGTCGGGCCCGATCCTGCTCCGGTCCGGGTTCGCCGCTTACAGCGAGGAGCGCTGCTACTGGCTGCCGGTCGTGTGACAAATGCCTGGTTGTGCCCTGGCGGCGGTCATGTTGTCATGCACCCATGACCGAGCTTCAGCAGAAGGCCATCAGCCTGGACGCGCTGGCCGAGATCGAGCGCCAGGTGCTCTGGCTGTCCACGGCGATCGTCCACCACGCGAACCGGGTCCGGCCCAATCCCGGCGGGCTGAAGGTCGGCGGCCATCAGGCGTCCTCGGCGTCGATGGTCTCGATCATGACCTCGCTGTGGTTCCGGCACCTGCGCGCGGACGACCGGGTGTCGGTCAAGCCGCACGCCTCGCCCGTGCTGCACGCGATCAACTACCTGCTCGGTGAGCTCGATGAGTCGTACCTGCCGACGCTGCGGGCGTTCGGCGGCCTGCAGAGCTACCCGAGCCGGGTCAAGGACCCCGATCCGGTCGACTACTCCACCGGGTCCGTCGGCATCGGCGCGACCGCCCCGGTCTGGGGCGCGGTGGCCCGCCGCTACCTGAGCAACCGGTTCACCGCCGACGGTACCGGTGCGCCGGGCCGCCAGTACTCGCTGCTCGGCGACGCCGAACTCGACGAGGGCGCGGTCTGGGAGGCCATCGTCGACCCCGGCGTGGCCGAACTCGGCGAGGTCGTCTGGGTCGTCGACGTGAACCGCCAGTCGCTCGACCGGGTCGTCCCGCTGATGGCCGCCGACCGGCTGCGCGGCATGTTCAGCGCGGCGGGCTGGCAGGTCATCACGCTGAAGTACGGGCGGCTGCTCGAGGAGCTGTTCACCCGGCCGGGCGGCGAGGCGCTGCGGCACCGGATCGACGCCATGCCCAATCCCGAGTACCAGCGGCTGCTCCGCGTCCACCCGGACGAGCTGCGCGAGCGCCTGCCCGCCGGGGACGAGGCCCTGGCCCGGCTGGCCGGCGACCTCGACGACGCCGAGCTCGCGCGCGCCGTCCGCAACCTGGGCGGCCACGACCTGAGCTCCCTGGACCAGGCCTTCGGGGCCATCGACGACAGCCGGCCCACGATCATCCTGGCCTACACGATCAAGGGCTACGGCCTGGCCGTCGAGGGCCACCCGCAGAACCACTCGGCGCTGCTGACCGAGGCCCAGCTCGGCGAGCTGGCGGCCCAGCTCGGCACCGATCCGGCCGATCCGTGGCGCCGGCCCGCCCCGGACAGCGCCGTGGGCGAGTTGTGCGCGCAGACCGCCCGGCGGCTGCGCCGTCCTCCCGGGGGCTACCGCTTTACGGTCGTGGGCGGC
>DAIOWL010001247.1:0-2105 GCA_036758545.1 Streptosporangiaceae bacterium
TCTACCTCCCACGATAGCGAAACCCACCAAGTTCCGTCCCCTGGTCGCCCGGCCCGGCCGGAACCACATGAATGTGGCGCTCTACCCAAAAGAGAAAACATGAGCCACTGCGTGGCTCTGCCGTGGGTTACGGAAACTGAGTCCCGCGCCGCCGCGGGCGGGTGCGGGCGGTGACGGGCTGGGGTCTTTGCCGTTGTCCGGGCTGCGGCGGCGGGGGCGGGGGGTGCATGCTCGCAGAGGCTGCCGCCGGTCGTGACCGTTCCGGCTTGGACCGTTCGAGGCCGTAAAAGAGATAGGTTCTGAGGGCTCCCTTGCCGGGTAACCCCCGCTGCTGCTGCGTGCGCGTGTGTCAGTCTCCTGTACTGACGGGGCCCTGGCCGGCGGCGTGCCGATCCCAGTCAGATGATGCCGCTGCAGGAGGTGGCCGCAGGTGAGAGTGCTGTATGAGCATGTCGCCGGGATCGACGTGCACAAGGACATGATCAAGGTCGCGATCCGGTCCCCGGGGGATAAGCCGTGGACCCGCACGACCGAGATCTTGGAGTTCCGGACGTTTTACGGGGTGCTGCAGGAGATGGCCCGGCTGCTGCGCCGCCGCGGGGTGACGCACGTGGTGATGGAGGCGTCCGGGGTCTATACCGATCCGGTGTATTACGCGCTTGCCGAGCAGGACTTCGACGAGGTCGCGGTGGTCAACCCGGCGCACGCCAGGGCGCTGAAGGGCCACAAGACCGACGCGGCAGACTGCCGGCGGCTGGCCGAGCTGTTCGAGTGCGGGCTGCTGCGCGGCTCGTATATCCCGCCAGCCGGGCTGCGGGAGGTGCGGGACCTGACCCGGTACCGGATGAAGACCGTCCAGGCCCGCACCTCGGAGATCCAGCGGCTGGGCAAGGCGCTGGAATCGGCCGGCATCAAGCTCGGCTCGGTCGCCTCTGAGATTACCGGCAAGGGGCCGGTGGCGATGATCGAGGCGCTGATCAGCGGGGAACGCCGCGGCGCGGTGATGGCGGACCTGGCGCAGACCCGGATGCGTACCGCCGGGAAGATGGCCGACCTGTCGATGGCCCTGGCCGGCCGGTTCACTGAGCATCACGCGCTGATGTGCCGGCTGCACCGGGACCGGATCGCCGGCCTGGACGCCGCCGTGGCTGACCTGGACGACCGGATCGCGGGCCGGGCCGGGCGCTGGCAGCGGGAGCTGGACCTGCTCAAGTCCGTTCCCGGCTTCGGCGACGTGGTGGCGCAGGCCTGGCTGGCCGAGATCGGCCCCGCCCCGCACCGGCACTTCGCCAGCCACGAGAAGCTGGCCTGCTGGGTCACGCTGTGCCCGGGCAACAACATCAGCGCCCGCAAGCGCAGGCACGGCCGCACCGGCGACGCCGGGACCTACATCAAGCCGATGCTGATCCAGGCCGCCTGGAACGCCATCCGCACCCGGGGACGGCTGCAGGCCCGGTACAGCCGGCTGGTCCGCCGGTTCGGCGGGGAGAAGAACACCGCTGCGAAGAAGAAGGCCATCACCGCGATCGCGCATACCCTGCTCAAGATCGCCTACCAGGTCCTCAAGAGCGGAGTGTCCTACACCGACCTGGGCGCGGACTTCTACACCCGCCGGGAATCACCCGGCCAGCAGCGCGCCTACCTGGAACGACGGCTCCAGAAGCTCTATCCCGGCTGCGCTATCACCATCACCATCAGCCCGCCGGAGGCCGTTTAGCATCCGCGGTCAGCAACGCACCCTGATCCCGCAGCACCGGAGCCGCCGCCGAACCGGCACCCCGGCCGCCGCCGGACAAACCAGCACCGCCACCGGACCCTCGCCACCGTCCGGCCCAGGGTTCGCTGCCGCGCGCCCACCGGGACCCAGTTTCCGTGTCAGCCTGGGCCCCGGCCGGCAGATCGATTCGCAGGACAGCCAGCAGGCGTCAGCCGATTCGCAGGCCAAGCCGGGACCCAGGCCCGACCCTACGCCCGCACCACCGCAAACCAGCGGAAGCAGGGCCGGAAGCACTGAACTCCATCCTCCCTGCCGATTCGGCGCGGCGATGACTTAGGCTAGCGCTGCAAGCGCCGCGTGTACAGATTGTCCTATTCTGGCCGTTTGT
>DAIOWL010001248.1:0-2105 GCA_036758545.1 Streptosporangiaceae bacterium
GGGTGGTGGCCGAGCACAAGGTCAAGGCGCTGTTCACCGCGCCGACCGCGTTCCGCGCGATCAAGAAGGAGGACCCGGAGGGCAAGCTGGCCGGCGAGTACGACCTGTCCCGATTCCGGTACCTGTTCCTGGCCGGGGAGCGGCTCGACCCGGAGACCTACCGGTGGGCGGGCGAGCTGCTCGGCATCCCGGTCATCGACCACTGGTGGCAGACCGAGACCGGCTGGGCCATAGCCGCCGACCTGATGGGCCTGGATCCGATGCCGACCAGGGCCGGGTCGCCCACCATGCCGGTGCCCGGCTACGACGTGCGGATCGTCGACACCGGGGGTACCGAGGTCGAGCCCGGCCAGACCGGCGAGATCGTGGTGCGGCTGCCGCTGCCACCGGGATGCCTGCCCACCTTGTGGCGTGACGACGAGCGGTTCGTCGGGTCCTACATGACGGCGCATCCCGGCTACTACACCACCGGCGACGGCGGGTACCGCGACGGCGACGGCTACGTGTACGTGATGGGCCGGGTCGACGACGTGATCAACGTGGCCGGGCACCGGCTGTCCACCGGGCAGATGGAGGAGGTACTGGCCAGCCACCCGGCGGTGGCCGAATGCGCGGTGATCGGTATCAACGACGACTTCAAGGGTCAGATACCGCGCGGGTTCGTGGTGCTCAAGGCAGGCGTCAGCACGAATCCGGACGCGCTGTCCGCCGAGCTTGTCCAGCTGATCCGTGACCGGATCGGGCCGGTCGCCGCGCTGCGCCGGGTCGACGTGGTGGCCGGGCTGCCCAAGACCAGGTCCGGCAAGATCTTGCGCAAGACCATGCGCGGGATCGCCGACGGCACCGACGAACCCGTCCCGTCCACCATCGAGGACCCCGCCGTGCTCGACGCGCTGCGCCCCGTCCTGGCCGACTAGCCATGGGCTTCGCCGGCAGGCTTACGACAGCAGCGACTACGTCGAGGGCCTGAATGCATTCGCGCAGAAGCGGCAGCCGATATTCCGGGGCACGTGACAGGCCTGACCTCGATCCTGCTGGCCCGGCCATCCGCCACGATCAGGATGACGACCAAAGGGTCCGGCGGGCAGGAGACCTTCGGACCGGCTGACGCGCTCGTTCTTGTGCGTGATAGCGGTTACTTACCCGCTACCGGGACGGTAGCAGCGCGGTGAGCATGCTCTTGCTTGCGAGCTCGCTGGTGATCTCCGTCATGATGGCCGCGTCCTGACGGAGGAAAACCCGCAGCAGATCCGGCGCGGTCACCACGCCAAGCAGCTTCCGTCCTCACCGGTCACCAGCAGGAAGCGGGACTGATGGCGGTCCATCAGCCGGGCCGCCTCGGCCGCGCTCGTTTCGGCCTGCGCGGTCGGCGGGTAGCGGTCCATGAGTTCCCCCGCGGTTTCGGCGGTGGCAATGTCCCGGCGGGTCCGGTAGGGCAGGTGCACCGAGTGCCCGCCGTCCGGGTCCCGCTGGAGCCGTTCCTTCCTCAGCAGGTCGCCCTCGGCGACGACGCCGGCCACCCGGCCGTGCGGGGTGAGCACCGGCACGACGCCGATCCGTCCCCCGACCAGGATGTCGGCCACGTTCTTCAGCGGCGTGGCCGGGGTCACCGTCATGGGGTTGGCGGTCATCACATCCCGTACCTGATAGTGACGCATCGTGTGCTCCTTCGCCCAGGCGCTGTCAGCTCGGTCCTCTGCTGCTATGACAGCGCCCAGGACGGCGTCGCGGTAGGGACGCACATCCCTGGCCCGTCGGCCGAACAGCCCGCCGCCCGAGGGCTTTCGACTCTCCCGCCGCCGGTCAGCGGGACCGACGGTCGGGGTATGAGGAGGAGTAGTAGTACGCGCAGGCTGACTGGAGAGGTCGGCCGGTGGAGCGCCGGTCATCCCTGGATCGCGATCGCGGCGTGGATCGGTGCCTGATGGACGCCATCGAGTTCGCCACCGCCGCCGCGGTGCACGCGCCGTCGGTGCACAACACCCAGCCGTGGCGGTTCGGCGTCGGCGAGCGGGACATCGAGGTCGACGCCGACGTCGGCCGGCGGCTCCGGGTGGCCGACCCGGCCGGCCGGGAGCTGATGATCAGCTGCGGTGCGGCGGTGT
>DAIOWL010001249.1:0-2101 GCA_036758545.1 Streptosporangiaceae bacterium
AGCAGGTCGCTGTAGGGCACGTCCGCGCTGTGCACGGAGTCCCGGTCTCCGCCCGGGCAGGTGTGCACGCCGATCCGGGATCGCTCCTCCGCGCTGAACCGGTCCATGACCCGGTTGTTCAGCTCGATGAAGTGCGGCAGCATGCCCCGCCCGGTCCAGGGGTTGCGCGCGTCGTTCCTGGTCGCCAGCCGCCCCTCGGTGAAGTCGACCGACACCCGGGCCGCGCCGGCCGCGAAGGCCTGCCTGATGTCCTTCTCGCACTCGTTGACCAGGTCTTCCTCGAAGGCTTCGCGCGAGTAGCCCGGGATCTCGCTGTCCAGCGGGTACAGCAGGGCGAGCATGGATGGGGCGATCACCGCCTGCTTCATCGGCGTGTGCGCCATCGGCAGCGACTTCTTCAGGGTGTCCGCGGCGTAGGTCTTATACCGGAACGGGCCGCCGGTCAGCCGGGGCAGCTGCCGGTTATGCCCGTCGGCGAAGATCGCGAAGAACTGGCCGCCGTCCCCGGCCAGGTTATCGGCCAGACCGGTGCCGGCCAGCGTGTCCGCGATCGCGTAGGTGGCAAAGCTCGACCAGCGCTGCTCGCCGTCGGAGATGATCGGCGCCCCGGTCGCCTCCAGATGCTCGATCGAATCCTTAACGGCCTTGTCCTGCTCGGTTTCGAGCTGCTCGCGGGTGATCTCGCCGGCGTCGTACTGGGCGTACGCCTGCTGCAGCCAGCTGGGGCGGGGCAGCGAGCCCACCTGCTCGGTGGGGATCCCGGTGGCGGTCCTCGGATCGTAATCGGTCATGGCGCTGGTTCTCCTTGGTCGTCAGCGAACGTGGCATAGCACTGCTCGGAGCGCGGACACGCACGGCCCGGCCGAAGCGAGAGGCCTGTTCGGGACGGCGTGTGCCCGGTTCGTTAGGCAGATAGAGAGACCGGCCTGTCTCATAGGTTGTGATGGGATCATAGGCCCGCCATCGCCGGCGGTCAACGGGGCGTAACGCCGGTATTTCGTCGCGGGGTCCTGGCCCGCCGGTCGCCGCCACGCACAGAGAGACCAGTCTGTCTCTTAGCTTCGCTTCCCATCTGAGGAAGGGATACCGCAGGATGTCTGCGTGCCGGGAATCCTGCTGTTCTGCGTCGGGGTGGTGGCGAGCCTGGCGGCGAGCTGGCTGCTGGTCTCCCGGCTGGAGCGGCTCGGGGAGCGGGCCGGGTTTTCCGAGGCGTGGCTGGGGCTGGTCGCAGCGCTGGCCGCCGATGCCCCGGAGATCACGTCTTCGGTGGTCGCGCTGGCGCGGGGCCAGGCTACTGTCGGCGCCGGGGTGATAATCGGGTCGAACGTCTTCAACCTGGCGGCGCTGCTCGGGCTGGCGGCGATGGTGGCCGGATCCATCGGCTTCCACCGCCGGGTGGTGGTCCTGTCCGGTGTGCCTGCGCTGTGGCTGGCCGCAGTGTGCCTGCTGACGGTGGCCGGGGTGGTGACCCCGGTGGCCGGGCTGGGGCTGGCGGCCGTGGTGCTGGTGCCTTACGTGGCGGTGCTGGGAATGAGCCGCGCGCGGATGGAGCGCCTGCGGCTGCCGGCCAGGTGGGTCCGGTGGCTGCTGGCGGCGGTCCACGAGGAGGAGACCGAACTCGCCGAGGCGATCAGGCCCAGGCCGGGCACCTGGCGTGACGCGGTCGCCGCGCTGGCGGCGCTGATCGTGGTGGTCGGGGCGAGCACGGTGATGGAGGTCGCGGCCACGGCCGTGGGCCACCGGTACGGGATCGCGGACATCGTGACCGGCGGTCTGACGCTGGCCGTGGTGACCAGCCTGCCGAACGCGGTGTCGGCGGTGTACCTGGCCCGGCGGGGCCGCGGCACCGCCGTGCTGAGCACCGCCCTGAACAGCAACGCGATCAACGTGGTAGGCGGGCTGCTGATCCCGGCGAGCCTGGCTGGGCTGGGGCCGGGTTCGGGGCAGGACTCCCTGGTGGCCGCCTGGTACGCGGGCCTGACCGTACTGGCGCTGGCGCTGGCGTACCGCGGCCGGGGCCTGGGCCGCGCGGCAGGCGCGGCGATCATCGCGGGATATCTGGCGTTCGTGACCGCCCTGATCATCACCGTGGAACAAGGAG
>DAIOWL010001250.1:0-426 GCA_036758545.1 Streptosporangiaceae bacterium
ACGCGGTCGGCATCCGGCGGATGCTGATGGAGTGGTACGCCTCGGACACCGTGCGTGCCTCGGTGCGGGACCAGCTCGCGCCGCTGGAGAAGCTGGGGCCGACCCGCGCCGACACGGCGATCAGGACGCTCGCGGCCTACCTCGACGAGCAGGGATCCATCATCAAAACCGCGCAGCGCCTGCACCTGCACCGCAACGCCGTGGCTAACCGGATCCGGGGCATCACCGAACTACTGGACGTGGACTTCGATGACCCGGACCAGCGGCTCGCCCTGCAGCTCGCCTGCCGGGCCCGGCTCCTGGGCTGACCAGCGGCGGCGCCGTTCTCGGGTCCAGCCGCCGGTGCGTCCTGCGCTCCGGCTCCCGGTCGCACTCCGGCTCCCGGCCGGCGTCCGCGGGACGGCCGGGAAAGCAGAGGCCCCACAG
>DAIOWL010001250.1:436-2100 GCA_036758545.1 Streptosporangiaceae bacterium
AGCTTCACCGACCTGCTCGACGTCGACCTCGAGGATCCCGACCAGCGGCTCGCTCTGCAGCTCGCCTGCCGGGCCCGCCTGCTCGGCTAGATGACCTAGTCGAAGGGGTCTGTTTGGGAAGGGTGAGGAGCGGCGCCTGGTGCGCATGGGCACCGTGCGGCGGCCAGGCCAGGCAAGATCCGGGTGGATTCGGGCTTCCGGGTGAGTTTTGTGCACTCTGGTCCCCCAATCCACCCGCAAGCCCCGATCCACCCAGCAGACCCGACCTGCACCATGCTGGTATGCCGATCAGGCTGGTCTGTGAGCCAGCAGGGGCGGACGGGACGGAAGAGGATAGGTCGGCTGAGACCCGCTCAGCACGTGCGGCGGACGCCGCAGGCTGAGACCCGGTCAGGGCTTACGCCCGACGCCGCAGATCGCGTCGACTTCCCTGGGCTCTTCGTCGGCGTTCCTGATGTCGGGCCGCCACCGGGAGGTGGTGACCACGCCGGGCGGCACCAGGTCGAGCCCGGTGAAGAAGCCGGCGATCCGGTTCGGGCTGCGCAGGTGGTAGGAGCTGGCGGAGTTCTGGTTGTAGGACGCGATGGCCTGGTTCAGCTCGGGACTGGTGTCGGTGC
This sequence comes from Streptosporangiaceae bacterium, assembly GCA_036758545.1. Lineage (GTDB taxonomy): Bacteria > Actinomycetota > Actinomycetes > Streptosporangiales > Streptosporangiaceae > Palsa-504. The sequence goes on from DAIOWL010001250.1 coordinate 1,054, forward strand.
CGTCGGACAGCGCCAGGTAGCTGCCTGGCGGCAGGGCGTCGAGCAGCCAGGTCACGATCGACCCGGGCTGGTCGGAGTCGTCGATCTGGCCCATGATCCCCAGCAGCATCAGCGCCACGGGCTGGCTGAAGTCCAGCGTCCTGGCCGCGCCCCGCAGGATCGTGTCCGGGTCCCGCACGTCGGCCTCGATGTAGCTGGTGACCCCGCCGGGCGCGCTGGTCAGCAGGGCCTCGGCGTGCACCAACACGAGGGGGTCGTTGTCCACGTAGACGATCCTGGAGTGCGGCGCGATCTGCTGGGCGACCTGGTGGGTGTTGTTCGCGGTGGGCAGGCCGGTGCCGATGTCGAGGAACTGCGTGACCCCGGCCTCGGCGGCCAGGTAGCGGACCGCGCGGGCGAGGAACCGGCGCTGCACCCGGGCGACGTGCGCGATGCCGGGGAACGCCTTCAAAACCAGTTCACCGGCCGCGCGGTCGGCCGCGAAGTTGTCCTTGCCGCCGAGCAGGTAGTTCCAGACCCGGGCCGAGTGCGCCTCGCTGGTGTCGAGCTGGGGCGGCACCCCCGCTCCGCCGGGTGACGACGTGCTGCTCACCGCCTACCCCTCCCCGGTGCGATTCCCGAACGCGTCTCGGGCCGCGTCATGTCAGCTTATCCGGGGGTTCAGATGAAATTGATCATGGTGTGGCACAGCATGCCCTGCTGGCCGGTCCCGTGCTCGCGGTCGGTGGCGTGCACGTCGACGGCGACGATCCCGGTCCGGCCGCCCCGGGCGGGCACGAACCTGATCGTCCGGCCGCCGAAGGCGAGCGCCACGCCGTCCGCCGTCGCCACCGGGGGCTCGATGCCGATGATCGCGGCCCAGGTCCGCGCCATGGCGGCTGGGTCCCGGGGGCCGGCGACCGCCACGTCGACCGCGAGGATGTCGTCGGCCTTGACGGTCCGGGCGGCCTGCGCGGCCTGGGCCGCGGGCAGGTCGTCCCAGAACCAGCCGTCCCGCGGCAGGAACGCGTCGAGCTCGAGCAGGACGCCGACGTCGAGCGGGTGCAG
>DAIOWL010001251.1:0-2099 GCA_036758545.1 Streptosporangiaceae bacterium
GTCGATCTGCTTCCAGTAGTACTGCGGGGACGCGTGGACGAGCAGGGCATAACCGACCACGGCCAGCAGGAACAGCGCGACGGCGGCGATGAGCCAGGCGGCTGGCCGTATTCGATTCACCGCTCTGTCTCCTCAGCGTTGAACCGGCCTGATCATATTCGCTGACGATGATGTCAAACCTGGCCGATTACGTATTTGCACTGGTCAGAGCACTAAGCCTCGTTCAAACCCGGTGGTCAGGGGCAGGGTCGAACTGCCAGCCCGCTTTCAGGGAAAGTGACATCCGGTACCTGGTCTCTGGCCGAAGTGACTTTAGCCCAGCGCACGTCCTCCTCGCTGTTCCATTGTCGCAGCCACGACCCGAGGGTGGTCGCGATCGGCCCGGACGTGCGAGTCGATCGCATCCGTGATCCTCTGATCGACGCCTGCGAGGAAGACGGGGCGAGCGGGAACCGGGCCTGGGCCGGCCGCTTGGCAAGTCCTAATGTGAGGCTGTGCGGAGAGGACTACGACTGGAGCAGGTGACCTCAGAAAACGTACGGGCCGCCTGCAAACTGAAGACACGGCCTGATCAGGAAGACCTCGTTGCCCCGGTCGCCTGGTCCTTGGCCGAGGCGTACACGGTGCCCGATATCGCATGGCCCCGCCTGATCTACGACGGCGACCAGCTGGCTGGCTTCGTCATGGCCGCCTTCGCACCGGAGGACGAGCCCCTATTCCACAGCTACCTGTGGCGGTTGAACATCGGAGCTGAGCATCAAGGCAAAGGCTACGGGCGGTTCGCAGTCGAAGCCTTGTGCCAGGAGGCCGTGCGCCGTGGACAACACCGGCTAACCGTGTGCTACCACCCATACCAGCACGGCCCTGAGGGCTTCTACCGGCGCCTGGGCTTCCGTCCCACCGGCGAATACAACGAGGATGAAGTGGTGGCTGAACGGATCTTCTCCCCTGAAGCTGCACCCAGTTCGTAGGAAGTTGTGTCATTACCCGGCAATTAGCCAGGACGAGCGGTCAGAAAAGGTCTCCCAGGGTCTCCGCGGCGTCCACCATCGCGAGCTTGCGCCAGGCGATGCGTTGTGTTGTCGTGTCCAGCTTCCGCGATCGCTGCCGCCGCCAGGTGCTGGCGGTCCGGCTCTTCAGGCCGCTAGCGGCTTGCGCAGTGTCAGGTCAAGGAAGAACGGCGTTGATACCCACTCGTAGCCGCCGCCCTTCGCGGCGTGGAGGTCACTCGCCAGATCGTCGACCTGCTGCCCGGTTGCGATGCCCGAGGCGACGGCACGTGCCCTGGCCGCCAGCAGGGTGCCCGCGTGCAGGTCGAAGCCCAGCTCCGGATCGATGATCCCGAAGCTTCCGTCGACCGCAACGACGTCAAGGCCCGCCGCACGCGCAGACCCCGCGAGGCCATCGACGGCGCCGGGCGGCACGCCCCCGGCCCGTTCCAGCACCTGGTACACCAGATCCCAGTAAGCGCCAAGAGCATCGAGGTGGGGTTGTGACCGCGGGGGCGGGCTGCACAGCGCCTCCTGCGCCACGACCCAGCCGCCAGGGCGAAGCAGGCGCGCGATCTGGCTGAGGGTCCGTACCGGGTCGGGCTGGTGCATCAGGAAAAACCGCGTATAAGCCAGGTCGAACGGTCCGCCCACCGTGGCCGCGCCAAGCTCGTGGATGTCACCAGCAAACAATTCCACGTTGCCCAGTTGCAGCGCCGCCACGACCGACCGGGCCCGCTGAATAGCCGGCTCGCTGAAGTCGACGCCAACCACCCGCCCGGCCGGGCCCACCAACTCCGCCATGACGGCAAGCGCGCCGATCGGGCCGCAGCCGCAGTCGATGACATGCCAGCCTTCCTGCATGCCGACCCTGCGGAAGGCAGACCGGGCGATCTCCCGGGTGCTCTCAGCGACACCGAGCAGCCGCCGAAGATCCTCATCGCTGCCGTCGAGAATGTAGCGCCTGACCCGCTCCGCAATCGCTTCGGCCATGACCGGCCCTCCTTTGCCGTCGCGAGCCCGTGAGGGCTTGTTAAATAGGCGCGCCCTTCTTGCGGAGGGTGCCGCGCACCGGCTTGATACAGCACCGCCCGATTCGATTGTGAACGT
>DAIOWL010001252.1:0-2097 GCA_036758545.1 Streptosporangiaceae bacterium
AGCGTCGAGATAGATACCGAACGGGCCGGGCTCGTCGCATCCCTGTTCGCCGATCTGCCCCACCTGGCGGTGCTGCCCGGCGACTGGCGCGAGATCTACCGGGCGGCCCCGTTCGACCTGCTGGTGCTCGACGGCGGCGGCTACCCGCCCGACCCAGAGGAACTGCTCAAGCCGGGCGGCACCGTCGTCGTCGACGACCTGACCCCGGCCTCGACCTGGCCGCCGCGCTTCGGCGGCCAGGTCGACCAGGCCCGGATGCACTGGCTCACCCACCCGGCCCTGGACGCCGCCGAACTCAGGCTGGCCCCCGACCTGGCCGCCCTCGTCGCCACCCGCCGCTTCCCTGCTCGCTAACCGGGCGAGCTAACTCCCGTCGCGCAGGTTATCCGGCGCCCCGGGCCCGAACGCGACGTGGTCGAACGTGGCCGCGCACCCCGCCCCGGTGGGGGACTGGGCCAGGAACCCGACCCGGACCAGCTCCAGGCCGAGGGTGAAGTAGCGCAGCAGCCGCCACCACGTCCCGTCGGTCGAGGCGTGGAAGGCCCAGGCCGCCCCGGACCGCGTGATCCGCAGCCACAGCGTGCTGCCGTCCACCTCGAAGGAGTTGCAGTCGTCGGAGGTTCCCCTGGTCACCACGGTGACCGCGGTGGGCCTGAGCTGCGGCGAATACTCGAAGCAGAGCTTGGCCCAGTCCCGTTCGGCCGCGTGCAGCAGCAGCACCCCCGCGTCGTACATGCTCGCGAACTCCACGCTGACCTGCGCCGCGAGCGTGAAGTCCCCGGCCGGCGGCAGGCCCACGAACCGTCCGGCGTCCGGCACCTGCTCCGCCCCGGCCGGATCCACGAACATGTCCGTGTGCGCCGCCGCGGTCAGCGTCAGCACGCCGCTCCTGACCCGGCACCCCGGCGGCGGGCTACCCGCGGGCTCGAGCGCGAACGGCAGGCTGGGCAGCTTCAACGCGGTCACCCGCGTAGTCTCCCACGATCCGCCTCGGCGTTTTGTCAGACCCTGGGTCTAGTGTAAGATGTATGTTCGATTCAGATAGGCCAGGCTCCGTCTTCGCTTCCATTTCGCCGCCGGCTGACGTGGCCGCGTCTGCGGCTGAGCCGGCCCGGGTGCCGCTGGAGCGGCTGGAGGCGCAGATCTGCGAGCTGGCCGGGCACCTGGCCGCGGCGACGTGCCGGTTCCTGGTCCTGCTCGCCGACTTCGATGCCCGCCGGGGCTGGGCGTCGTGGGAGATGGGTTCCTGCGCGCAGTGGCTGTCGTGGAAGTGCCAGATGTCGTCGGGCACGGCGCGGGAGCATGTCCGGGTGGCCCGGGCGCTGCGGGACCTGCCGGTGATCCGGGCCCGGTTCGCCGCGGCGGGGCTGTCGTACGCCAAGGTCCGGGCGCTGACCCGGATCGCCACCCCGGCGACCGAGGCGGGGCTGGCCGAGCTGGCCGGGCCGATGACCGCCAACCAGCTGGAGCGGTTCGCCCGCGCCCACCGCCAGGTCACCCGGGCCGATGACGCGGACGCCCGGGTGCGCCGCCGTCTGGTCTGGCGGTTCGAGGAGGACGGGTCGCTGTCCGGCACGTTCCGGCTGCCGCCCCTAGCCGGGGCGGTGCTGCTCAAGGCGCTGCGTGCCGCCTGCGCCGACCTGGCGGGTGATCCGCCCGCGGGCGTTTCCGCGGAAACGCCGCCCGGGGAAACGCCGCCCGCAGCTTCTGCCCCGGCGGTCCGGACGTCCTCGGAGCTGGCCGACGGCCTGGTCGCGGTCGCGGAGTCGTTCCTGGCCGGGAAGGTGGCCGGGGCCGATGACGCGGAGGTGTACCAGGTCGTGGTGCACGCCGGCGCCGGCGTGCTCACCGGGCCGCCGTCCCCTTCCGCGGGCCCCGGCGTTTCCGCGGAAACGCCGCCGGCCCCGGCCCCGGCCCGGGTCCGGGTCCGGGTTCCGGGTGGCCCGGCGGACCCGGACCGGTGCCACGTGGAGGATGGCCCGGCGATCAGCGTGTCCACCGCGCAGATGATCGCCTGCACCGCGGCGCTGTCCTGGATGACCCACGGCGACGCCGGCGCCGTCATGGCCCTGGGCCGGCGCCGCCGCCGCCCCAGCT
>DAIOWL010001253.1:0-2095 GCA_036758545.1 Streptosporangiaceae bacterium
CGGGCGCACCTTACCAACGGTGACAGCCCCGGCGTCGCGCGACACGCAATATCCGCCGATCTGGCGCCAGGCCTGGGCCGGCTGGCTGACCGTCCCTGCCGGTCCCGAACGGGCGTTCTGCTGTATCGCCCGGGTCATCTTCGCACGGGGCCGCGATCCTCGGTCGGGTGACCAGCGTTGCCTGCGGTCTGTGGCTGCTTGCCTTTGCCGCGTCCGGCCTTCAGGATCCGGAGCCTTTCCAGCGCTGGCTCGGCGCCGGAGATGCGAGAAGAGCTGACGACGTGATGTCTGGAAGGTTTGAGCTTCGCCCGGCGTGGAACATGGAGCCATCGGAGCGTCGCGTCTCCGGCAGCTCAGCTGGGAACGCGGTCCGTATGTGGCAGCGCTGCTGCCGCAGGACGCAAAGGAGCCGGTCATGGGTCTGGGCAAGAAGGCTAAGCGCGAGGCTAAGGCAGTTAAGGGCAAGACCAAGAAAGATGCCCGCAAGGTCAAGCACAAGGGGAAGAAGGCCAAGAATGCCGCGAAGCACTGACCGGGTTCCCTCAAGTGTGTTGCCGGTTCCGGGGTAGGGGGCAGTTCCCGAGGCCATCGGGCCCGAGCTGACGTACGGAAAAAGGCCTGCCCGGCGCCGCGCCGATGTGACAATGGACGCGCCAGCGTCTGCAGGCAACCACTCCGAGGTCCCGATCCGGGCAAGCTGCCAGCGTGCGGCAACAGAACCGGATGATCTGCACGTCGCCCCCGGGCTGCCGACAGGACGGCCAGCCGCCCCGAGTCGGCGATCCGGCGTTCCGGCAAGAGACCTGCCGAATTACGCTCCGTAGTCGATGCGGGTGGTCCCCTTTCGATCCGTATCCGGTCCCGGTGCTGGAGACCGGACGTGAGGGCGGGCCCCGTGGCAGCGGCCGTTCCGTCGGCTCACCGAGCAGGACGCGGATCTCATGGCGCTCACCGGCCGGTGGCGTCGATCTGCCCGAAGAAGTCCCCGGTACCCGGTCAGCAGCAGCCTGACGGGCCGGTGCCCCGGAGACGGTGCGGGCGGCCGCGGAGCAGGAGCTGGAGCTGCGGCACGGACCTGACCCGCTCGCGAGCCGCGGCCGGATGGATAGGTGTCCGCCCGCCACGAAAGCGCGGCCGTTAGCCGGGGCGGGCAGGGTGGGAGAAGATGGGACGGTGGAGTCGCTGGCCCGGCTGCGTGAGCAGCGGGCGTTCTGCTGCCGGCTCAGCCCCGACCGGGCGCTGGGGTCGGTGGAGGAGGCGGATGCGTTCCTGCGGGACCGCGGGCTGCTGACGCGCACCGCTGACTGCGCGCTGCCGAGCCTGTATGAGGCGTGCCATGAGGATCCGTACCGGCCGGGCAGCCCGGGCTTTGCCACCTGGCCGGCGACGAAGTGGCCGTGGTTCGGCGAGCTGGCCGGCCGCGGCCACCTGATCGCCGCGGTGCACCGCGGCAAGAGCCTGCTGATCTGCGGTGCGGTGGCGCGGCTGCTCGACCCGATCTGCCGCGCGGAGATCACCCGGATGCGCGCCGCGGACCGCGGCTGGGGCCGGCTGCTGGATCACCTGGCGGCCGCGGGTCCGTCCAGCATTGAGGACCTGCGGGCCGAGCTGGGGCTCAAGCGGCAGGAGCTGAAGGCGCTGCGGGCACCGCTGGAGCGGTGCGGCGCGATCGTGTCGCGCCCGCTGCACGTCGCCGCCGGCCAGGAACATCAGCATTCCACCGAGCTGGCCCGCTGGGATCAGGCCTACCAGGGTAGCGGCGGCGCCGGCGAGGATCCGGTGGCCGCGTTCAGGGACCTGATCGCCGCGGCCGTCCGCGCGGCCGTCCTGGCGCCGGAGACCGAGCTGCGGCGCTGGTTCTCCTGGCAGTGGTACTGGGCCGATTCGCTCGTGGACGACCTTATCGGCCAGGGACAGCTGCGCCGGATAGGCGGCCACGTCACCGCGACCAGCCGGAGCCGGCCACACGATGCGCCGCAGCGCCCTGCGACATCCCGGAATCCTGCCTGAAGTCACAGACAGTGACTTCCAGGGCGACCAAGAACCGCCTTATTGCAGACTCGATGTAGGCGCTGCGGCTTGTGTCGTAGCGTTC
>DAIOWL010001254.1:0-2088 GCA_036758545.1 Streptosporangiaceae bacterium
GCGGGCAGGCTTGTCCGCGGAGTCGCTGGCCTCGCTGGATCGGGCGCTGGCTGCTCCCGGCATCTCCGCCCGGCATCGCGCCAGGCTGCTCGTGCTCGCCGCGCGGACGCACAGCAACTTCGGCGAGGTCGAGGAGGCGGGCCGGGCCGCCACCAGCGCCCTGGCCGCAGCGACCGAGGCCGAGGACAACTGGGCCATGAGCTGGGCATTGCACGTGCTGACGCTGGTGACCACGGTGCAGGGGCACGTGACCGACGCGCTGCCGCTGTTCGACCGGGCGCTGGCCGTGACCCAGGCTGATCCGGCCCTGACCGACCTGCGGTTGCTGCTGCAGATCAACAAGGCGGTGACGCTGAGTGCCCTCGACCAATACGAGCAGGCCTTCGCAGCGGCCGAACAGGCACGGGGACTCGCCGGCCAGGTCGGCACCGCGATCCGGCGGGCTCAGGCGCACAGCGCCCTGAATCAGATGCGCTTCGAAACGGGACGCTGGGACGACGCGCTAGCCGAGGTAGAGGTTCTGCTGGAGAACCTGAAGGAGTACACCGCGGCCTGTGTCATCCTCGGCGTCGCCGCCGCGATCCGCTTCCACCGCGGCGAGATCGACGCGGCCCGGAGCCACCTGGAGACGGCCGTCCCGCACGCCAAGGGGATCGGTGACCGGCCCATCGGGCTGCTGGCGCTGGCCCGCAGCCTGGACTGCGAGCAGGCCGGCGCACCCCGGGAGGCGCTGGCCGCGCTGACCGCCGCCTTCGACGGCAATGCCGAAGACCTAGGGGAGGTCGAGGACCTGCTCGGCGAGGCCGTCCGCCTCGCCATCCAGACCGGCGACCAGGACACGGCCGCGACGCTGACGGGCCAGGCCGACGCTCTCGCCGCCGGATCGGAGATCCCCCACCGGCAAGCGAACGCGCTGTACTGCCGCGGCCTGCTGGACCGCGATCCTCCCCGGCTGCTCGCGGCAGCCGGGCGCTACCAGGACGCCGGCCGGCCCCTGCAGCAGGCCAAGGCGCTGGAGGCGGCGGCCGGGCACTTCGTCGAGGTCGACGACAGGACCGAGGCGCGGGCCGCGTTCACCGTCGCCGTGGATGTCTATACCTCGCTGGGCGCGGCCGCGGACGTCGCCCGGGTGCAGGCCGAGTTCCGCGCGCACGGCATCCGCCGCGGGCCGCACGCCAAGCACCGGCGGGCGCAGAGCGGGTGGGACAGCCTCACGGCGACCGAGATCAAGATCGCCGCGTTCGTGGAGGAAGGGCTGTCCAACCCCGAGATCGCGGCCCGGCTGCTGCTATCCCGCCGGACCGTTGCCACGCACGTCTCGCACATCCTCAAGAAGCTCAACGTCAACTCGCGGATCGACATCGCCAGGGAATCCGCCCTGCGCACCGTCCCGCCGAAGTGACGCAGCCGGGAAGCGAGGTGACCCGGCCCGGAAACAGACATCCCCTGGAACCCCGCGGCCGGGACGCGGGGTTCCAGGGGAATTCGGTGGGAACTGTGAGGCGCCGGGGTAATGACTCACAGTCCCCACGTCTGAGCGCGTCCGTCGCCCCGGGAGGACCGGGCTCGAACGCGAGCGTGAAGTACACGGCTTTGCCCGCCGGGGTGCGGGAGACGCCCCAGGTGGCTGACAAGGTGGCGACCAGCATCAGGCCCCGTCCGGCCTCCGCATCGGCGGCGGCGTCCACCAGCACCGGGAACGTGCGCGACGTGTCATGGACATCGACGCGCAGCTGGCCGAACGAGCATGTGACGGCCAGCGTGATGGTCTCGCCCGGCTCGTGACCGATGGCGTTGGTCACCAGCTCGCTGGTGAGCAGGACCGCGATGTCCGCCTCGACCGGGATATCCCACGCGCGGATGGCCGCCCGGACCTGGCCGCGGGCCTCGCCCGCCGCGGCCGGGCTGGCGGTCAGCCGGACGCGGCAGACCTGCAGCTCGGTGGGGCGGGTCAGCGCCATCGCGTTCATCGGGATCCTTATCGGTCGCGGGCCGAGCGTGATGCAATGCTCGGTACCAGTTGCAAGAAAATAGTGCTGCAACTTGCACTGCAAGACATCGGTCAGCTGACGGATCTTGGAAGCACGG
>DAIOWL010001255.1:0-2087 GCA_036758545.1 Streptosporangiaceae bacterium
TCATCAGCATGCCGACGGCGAAGAAGTCCACCACGGTCTGGAAGGGCAGCCCGGTGATCCGTTCGACCATCTCCCACAGGTGCTTGTAGCCGGTTCGGGCGGCGTCCCGGATTTCGGGGTCGCCGCAGGCGGCGTAGATCTGCATCTGCAGCAGGAGCAGGGTCCGGTCGTCGAGCAGGCGCGTATAGGAATCGGCCATGGCTGCCAGCGCCTCGTCGCCGGTGAGGTCGCCCGCCGCGGCCGTGAATGTGTCTTCAGTCCGGCGGAAGCACCGCTCCACCAGCGCGAGGAACAGCGCCTTCTTGGTCGGAAAGAGCCGGAACAGGTACGGCTGGCTGATCCCGGCCCGGCGGGCCACATCCTCGGTCGAGGCGCCGGCCAGCCCATGCGCGCCGAACTCGGCCATGGCGGCCTCGAGCACCATCTCGCGACGCTCGGCGGCCGGCATCCGCTGCCTTGTCTGCACGGTCATAAGGACTAAGTTAGTAACCACTCACTACTTTGTCAAGCGGAGCCGGGACGGAAGGCGAGCCTGCGACGAAAAGGTACGCTCCAGCCACATCAGCAGTGCAGGGGCGGGCTGAGGCAGGTCCCCCATGATCGTGGACCGAAACCTGCGGAATCCGAGGGGTAAGTGTCCACGATCCCGGTCGCCGCCTGGGGAGTCACATCGGCAGTCACACCAACCCCAGGTGCGGAGGGCCGAGCGGGCACGTACATCATCGTGGGTCGAAAACCCCACTGTGGGGGGTAAAACGACACCCAATGATGTGATCGTGCCGGGTCAGGCGAGAAACCCGGGGGCGGGACGCGGAGGGCCGGGAGCTAGGGGCTAAGGGCTAAGGGCTAGGGGCTAGGGGCTAGGGGCTAGGGCGGCGGCGGCGATGAGCGCGTCCAGGGCGGATGTCTGGCGGGCCGGGGTGGCCCGGTCGAACGGGCCGGCCCAGTGCAGGCCGAATTCGGGCGGGCCGAATTCGGGTAGTGCAGACTGGGGCCGGGCGGGCTGCGGGGGTACGTTCCGGGCGTGGTCCCACACCGAATTGGCGTTGGCCTTGATGAAGCCGCGGTAGCCGGGCTGGCAGCTGTGCTGCCAGAAGTCGTACAGGTAGCGGACGAAGATGCCTTTGAACTGGGCCTGGTCCTCGTCGCAGGCAGCGCCGGACTCGCAAGGTTCGGCCAGGATGCCGTCGGGAGCCAGGCCGCTGAGCGCGGCGGCGGCGATCGCCTCGCCCTGGGTCAGGTAACCGCGGTCACCGGTGATCTCGGACAGCGCAGCCAGGCCGCCCAGGATCACGCCCTGGTTGTATGTCCACGTGGTGGCGCCGTTGTTCTGGCAGGCCAGGGTGATCCCGTCGTTGACCAGGCCGGCCGGGCCGATGAAGCCTCGCGCGCTGAACCACTCCCACCCGCGCTGGGCCCAGGTCAGGTAGCCGCCTCCGCGGCTGCGCTGGTGCAGCAGCGCGGCGAGGGTGACGAACAGTTCGTTGGTGATCGCGTTCTTATACGTGCTCTTCGCGTGCCAGCGCAGGCCGCCGCCGCAGGAGTGGTCCCAGGCCGCCATGTTCCGCGCGAAGATGGTCCTGGCCGCCTCGAGGTACCGGCTTTCCCTGGTGAGGTCGAAGGCCGCGATCCAGGCCAGCGCCCACCAGGCGTTGTCGTCGTAGTACGTGTTGACGAACCTGGCGTGCTGGCTCTGGGCGGCGGTGAACGTCGTGGCGATGACGTCCGCGCAGCGGCCGTCGCCCGTCAGCCTGGTGTACCTGATCACCACGGTGAGCGCGTTGGCGCTGTTCCACCAGCCGGTTCCGGCCCACAGGCCGGTCCGCGGGCGGTACCACCGCTGCAGCGCGGTGATCCCGGCGGCCGCGCGGGCGCGGTAGTCGGGTTCGGCCACGCGGTTAGCGCTGGTCAGGGGCTGGGCAGGCGCTGGGGCGGGATCGTCGCGTCCAGTAGCACGGTCGAGCCCGCTGGGCGGGTGACGGCACCGGTCGTGCGCTCGCGCAGGCGCCCGAGGAACTCGCCGTCGCCGAGTGGCACGGTGGCCTCCAGGCGGTGGCTGGCCTGTACCTCGGGCAGATCCATGACGG
>DAIOWL010001256.1:0-2086 GCA_036758545.1 Streptosporangiaceae bacterium
GGCGGTCCCGCTCGTGCCTGGGCGGACCGTACGCGTCACGGCCGAGGCCGGTGTCGCCACGTTCCACCCCATACCTCCCGGACCTTTGTGTCCGGCCGGCGCGGCAGGACACTTGCCCTCTCCTGAAGAGTGTAGGTCGATAGAAATCCCCTGTATGACCTAGACGGCTAATTGTCACCAATTGCACACAATGGGATGCTTCTAGGCGGTGTTCGCCTGATAACGACGTGTATCAAGTAAGACCGGCGGGCTACACAGGGCGCGTGCTGCGAACGGTGCCCGGCGGGGTTACAGTCGGACCAAGAGCACCTCGCGGAGCCGCCATGTTGTCCTGGATCGTCTGGCTGATCGTGGCAGCGGTACTCGGCGTTGCCGAACTGCTTACCACGACGCTGGCTTTCGGTCTCATCGCAGTCGCGGCGGTGGTGGCGGCCGTGATCGGGACGTTCCATCTCGGTCTGGGCTTCCAGCTCGCCGCGTTCGTCGTCGCGTCCGCCGCCGGGCTCGGCTTTGTCCGGCCGATCGCGATACGGCACCTCAAGCAGCCGCCGGCGCTGCGTACGGGAACCGCGGCGCTCGTCGGCCGCTCGGCGATCGTCCTGGAGGAGGTCACCGAGCACCGCGGCCGGGTTCGCATCGGCGGCGAGGAATGGTCCTCGCGCGCCTACGACGAGTCGCTGGTCATCCCGGTCGGCACCAAGGTGGACGTCATGCAGATCGACGGCGCCACCGCGCTCGTTTATCCCAGGGAGTAACCATGGCTGAGATCATTGTCGCGGCGGTCGTCGCGCTTCTCGTCATCATCACCGTGCTGCGTTCGGTGCGGATCATCCCGCAGGCGCGCGCCCGCAACATCGAGCGGTTCGGGCGCTACCGCAAGACGCTGGAGCCCGGGATGAACTTCATCATCCCGGGCATCGACCGGGTCAAGAAGGAGATCGACCTGCGCGAACAGGTGGTCTCGTTCAAGGGCGCCCCGGTGATCACCGAGGACAACCTGGTCGTGCTCATCGACACCGTGCTGTTCTTCCAGGTCACCGACCCGCGGGCGGCCGACTACGAGATCGTGGACTACATCGGCGCGATCGAGCAGATCACCGCCACCATGCTGCGCAGCGTGATCGGGTCGATGGACCTGGAGAAGACGCTGACCTCGCGCGACCACATCAACAACATGCTCCGCGGCGTGCTCGACGACGCGTCGGGCAAGTGGGGCATCCGCGTCACCCGGGTGGAGATCAAGGCCATCGACCCGCCGAAGTCGGTGAAGGACGCGATGGAGAAGCAGATGAGGGCCGAACGCGAGAAGCGGGCCGCGATCCTGACCGCCGAGGGGGTCAGGCAGGCCAGGATCCTTACCGCGGAAGGCGAGAAGCAGAGCGCCATCCTGACCGCCGAGGGCGCCAAGCGGAGCGCGATCCTGCGGGCCGAGGGTCAGGCCGAGGCCATCGCGGCGGTCTTCCAGGCCGTGCACGACAATGACCCCGACCCCAAGCTGCTCGCCTACCAGTACCTGCAGACGCTGCCGCAGCTCGCGCAGGGCCAGGGCAACACGTTCTGGGTCATCCCGAGCGAGGTCACGTCGGCGCTGCGGTCGGTGGCGAGTGCCTTCGGCAGCGGGGACGCGGCACCAGCCGCGAGCGCCGCCCCGGCTCAGCCCAGGTCAGCGGCAACAGAGCCCAGGACAACAGAGCCGAAGACCGCGGCCCGGAGCGAACCGCCCGCCGTCCCCGCGGGCCGAACCGCCGCCGGCGATACGCCCGCCCTGGATCCCGCCCCGGCGCACGTTGCCGCCGCGGCCACCGGCGATGCGTCGGCCGATGCTCTGAGCGCCATGCTGGCGGCCGCCATCCCCGGGACGAATTTCGTCGATCCGCTGGGCGGAATCGAGCCTCCCGCCCCCGAGGCTGAAACCGCCGCGGCTCCGCAGGACGGCGATCCGTCCCCGGCCAACGGCAGCGAAGCGGGCTGAGGGACTACTTCAGCAGCAGGACGAGCGCGCTGCCGATCAGCGCGGCGATGACGATGACCGCGAGCAGCCGCGCCGGGAAGTAGCGGTCCTGGCGGTGGTCCCGCTGGCGGGCGG
>DAIOWL010001257.1:0-2076 GCA_036758545.1 Streptosporangiaceae bacterium
AACACGGTCCTGGTCCTCTGGCGTCGGATCCTTCTCGTTGCGCGCATATCGCCGAATATTTGCAGCTGACGGTGGGTTGCCATAGCACCGCACCTGAGCGCAGATGTTCCAGCTCTGGCATCGTCTGCCAGCCATATGATGCGTCATTCAGTTGGCTTGGGTAGTGGTGGATCATCCGCTCTTCAGAGAACAGACTCATCACGCCATGAGCAGGTAAGACTTAGCCTCGATCCACTGCATGAATTTGAGTGATGGCTTTCTGGCCGCTGTGCCGGGATGTGGATCTTGGGGTCGGCGGCGGCCATGGTTTTCCCTGCCGCTCACTGTTCTGCGGCTTGTCCGGGTCCTTCTTGCGGGGGATGGCAGCTGGCGGTTCGCCGGGTGGCCGTGGTGGCCGTCAGGGCTGCGGTGACCGTGTCCGGGCTGGTCAGGCCGCGGCTGCTGGCGGCCCGCAGGCGGCCTCGAACAGGTTCATCCATTCGTGCTCGCGGTGCCAGCCGGCGGGCAGGTGCAGGGTGAGGTGCCCGCGGCCGTGGCGGGCGGCCCGCGCGGCCACGCCGATGAGGTCGCGGCGCAGGGTGGCGCCGCGGGCTTTGGCGTGAGCGGGGCTGGCCAGGGCCCCGGCGGCGCGCAGCAGGTTGCAGGTCATGGCGGCGAACGCGAGCCAGGCGGCGTTCGCGTGGAACGATCCGGACGGGAGGTGCGCGAGCGGGCCATCAGACCAGTCGGCGAAGACCTGCTCGGCCTGGGCGTGGCCGCGGTGGTGCTCCTCAGCCTGCAGCGTGACGAACGGGGAGTCGGTGAAGACGGCGTGGTAGCGCCAGGCGGTGAACAGCTCGCCCTGGCCGGGTGCGGTCTTGGCGTTGAGGTCGCGGACGCGGCGGACGATGAGGCGGGCGGTGATGGCCTTCCCCTTGCGTGAGGTGAACGCGGTGTATTCCGTCTCCGCGACCTGGGCGTCGGACACCCAGCAGCCCAGCTGGTCATCCCAGACGGCCCGCGGGTAGCGGATCGGTGTCCAGGCGTCCTCTGCGATGGCGGCGATCGCGGCGCGGATCCTGGAGTCTGCCCGCACGGTGACCGAGAAGAACGCCCCCGCTTTGCGGGCGGCCCAGGCGGCCGGGGCGCCGTAGAACGCCGAGTCCATCCGCACGATCAGCGTGCCGGTGCACCCGGCCGAACGTGCGGTGCTGACTGCTTCGGTGATCATCGAGGCGGCGCCGCGGGCGGAGGAGGCGTTGCCGCCGCGCAGCCGGGTGCCGGCGATCACCGGGGCGGCCAGCGGCGTGCAGACGCTGGCGGCCAGCACATTCAGGCCCCGGACCAGCAAGCTCTTACCCTGGATCTTCGTATGCCCGAACGCCGCGCCCTGCTTGGCATGCCCGTAGACCCGCTTCTGCGCGGAGTCGATATCGAGGAAGGCCAGCACGTCCGCGCCGGGCAGCAGCGGGACGCGGCGGGCCAGCTCCGCCAGGAACTCCCGGTGGACTTTCTGCAGCTGCAGCACGTTGCCCCAGGTGAACGACCGCAGGAACGAGCCCAGCGTGGACGGCGCCCGGGCCCCGCCGAACAGCGCTCCCATCGCGCCGTGGCGCAGCAGGCCCATGTCGTCGATGCTGTCCGCCCCGGCGGCCATCCCGGCCACCAGGCAGCCGGTCTTCACACCGGCGTTCACCCCGCACGGCCGGGCGATCCGGACATGCTCCGCGGCCAGGTCACCCAGGCCTGCCCGCTGCGCCAGGGTCATCACCGGGACCAGGCCCGCCTGCGACACGAGATGCGGGTCATCAAACGTCGCGGAGATCTTCGTGGGCTCATGCAACAATCGCACTTGCGAGGTGTCCTCCCTGCTCGACGACGGAAGCGTAAGGAACTCCCATCGTCCCAGCTCAGAGGACACCTTTCGCGTCGACGCGCCCGAACGGACACCTATTTACGCGGTGAATCGAGGCTAAGTAACCCTGGGGCAATTGTCCTTGATTTCTGCTTCAGTTTCGTTTCGCCAGGGACTGAGGTATCGTCGGTTACCTGCTCCTTCTTTTTCGCATCATATCCCTAAATACGAAGATTCATCCG
>DAIOWL010001258.1:0-2072 GCA_036758545.1 Streptosporangiaceae bacterium
GCCGCGGCGGCCTGATGTTCATCCTGATCATCTGGCTGCAGGGCATCTACCTGCCCCAGCACGGCTACAGCTTCAGCCAGACACCGCTGTGGGCCGGCATCGCCATGCTCCCGTTCACGATCGGGTTCCTGGCCGCCGGACCGATCTCCGGCGCGCTGTCGGACCGTTCCGGCGCCCGCGCGTTCACCACCGGCGGCATGATCATCACCGCGGTGTCGTTCCTGCTGCTGGACCTGCTGCCCGTCAACTTCTCCTACTGGCAGTTCGCGCTGATCCTGCTGCTGGCCGGCACCGGCCAGGGACTGTTCAGCGCGCCGAACCGGGCCGCGATCATGAACAGCCTGCCACCGGAAAGGCGCGGCGCCGGATCCGGGATGACCGCCACCTTCCAGAACTCCGCCACCGTGCTGTCGATCGGGATCTTCTTCACCCTGATCATCTTCGGCGTGGCCACCACGCTGCCGTCCGCACTCAGCCACGGGCTGACCGCCCAGGGTGTACCCCCCGCCAGCGCCGCCAAGATCGCCGCCCTGCCCCCGGTGTCGGTCTTGTTCGCCGCGCTGCTCGGCTACAACCCGGTCAGCACCCTGCTCGGCCCGGCCCTCGCCCACCTGCCCGCCGCCCGCGCCGCCCACCTGACCGGACGCTCCTTCTTCCCCTCGGTCATCAGCCCGGCCTTCGGCCACGGCCTGGCCGCCGCCTTCGACTTCGCCATCGCCGCATGCCTGATCGCCGCCGCCGTCTCGCTGCTCCGGGGCCGAACATACGCGTACGGCGACCCCCCGGCCCACGCCACACCCACGACGGAGAAAGCCGCCAGCAGCCGCCCGCAACGTTCTCACCTCCGTCGGCCACGCCCGTTTCTGCCAGGCAGGGGCGCCGCCACATCCAGGCACGGGTAAACCCAACACATTCCCCCCGCACACGGAGAACTCCCGGGATAGGTCATCCGGTTCATGTCTCGTCCTGTGGCTTGGCCTGTGCCCGGCGCTGGGCACAGGTCAAGAGAACGAGCTGGGCCGGACCGTGAATAGTGATCATGTGACGACCGGGTCGGCCTGCTATGGGACGTGCACCGTGTACCGGCCGCCGGTAACGGCCCGCGACCGCCGGTCCCGGGCCTCACCGGCACCCTGTTCCCAGGCGGATCCGCGCATCGCAGCGGCGGTCCCGGCGTGGTCCGCTATCAAGACGCTATCGACCGTCGGTCACGACTATCGACCCTGGCGGATGCGCACCGGCGCGCCGCGACCATAGCGTGGATGTCGTATCTGAAATATCCATATGTGGTCGCGCCAGTCATTTGACGATCGATAATCCGCGGCCGTGTTCCTGGGCATCAGCACAGCATAGGTTTCGGGTCTTTGGGTGCCAATTACCCAGGATAAACGAAGACTGACACAAGGACAGGAAAGTCATGGCAACACGAATGAATCCCGGCCGCGGCAACGGCGATAGATTGCAGCGGCTTAACAGCGGCCCAGCTCGCCTCCGGATCCTGCTGACGTTGCCGGCCGCCGCCGCGCTCGCGGTGACACTCGCGGCGTGCGGCTCGTCCGGGAGCTCATCCACGCACCCGGCCGCGCCGAAGCCGACGTCCGCGGCGCCCAGTCATGTCCGTTCCGCGCCGCCGTCCGTCCCGGTCACCACACCGCCGCCGGCCACCACGCCGCCGCCGGCCACCACCCCGGCCGCCCCGCCGGCCACCACCCCGGCCCATACCGCCAATCCGATCCCGCAGGGCAACGGCGGCGACCATGACGCCGACAACAACGGCGGACCGAGCGATGGCGATGGCAACATCTAGCCAATGGCCGCCGCCCACCACAGCGGCCGCCGCGGCTCCGGTCCCGGTGCGGGCGCCCTGGCCCCGGCGGGGGATGAGGGGCGGGCAGTGACTGCCCGCACCGCGCGGCGCGGCCGGTACGCCCTGGCCGCGACCGCCGCCATCGCCGTCGTCGTCACGGTCGTCGCGTTCGCCCGGCCGGGGAGCTCGCCCGGGCCTGCGTTCCCTCCGCTGCACCCCGCGGCGGCGCCGGCCGGGTGGCCGCACCTGGCGCTGCCGAACGGGA
>DAIOWL010001259.1:0-2071 GCA_036758545.1 Streptosporangiaceae bacterium
TTCGAACATGATACCGTAAACCATCAAGAACTGCCAGCTTTCCCATTATATTTCGAATAGATATGCTAGTGGTACATGTGAGGTTAACGGCCATTCTCGTGGCCATACTCAGCCCAGGACGGGAGCCCGGTGACACTCCAGCTCATCAACCCCGAAGACCTGCCCACTCCTTCCACCTACACCCACGTCGTCGTCGCGACCGGAGCCAGGATGGTGTTCATCTCCGGCCAGGAACCTGAAGACGTTCACGGCAACCTCGTCGGTCCCGGCGACCTGGCCACCCAGGCCCGCCAGGTATACGCCAACCTCGGCCGCGCCCTGACCGCCGCCGGCGCCCGCCCCGAACAGGTCACCAAGATCACGATCTACGTCGTTCACCACCGGCCCGAGCACCTGCCGGTCATCGAGCGGGCCAGACAACACCTGTTCGGCGACCACAAGCCAGCCGACACGGTGGTGGGAGTGGAGACGCTAGCCGGACCCGGGTACCTGATCGAGGTCGACGCGATCGCGGTCACCGACCGCTGAGAACCATACGCAGACGGGCGGCGAACCCGGAGGGATCCTCGGCGAACCCGGTATGCCCGCCAGGGAACATCGTCGGCTCGATACCCAGCTCCGCGGCCAGGGCCCGCGACGTCCGGTCGCAGACCTGCCCCGCGGACGCCTCGCCGATGCCGACCACGACCCGCGAAGCCACCGAGCGCAAGACAGCAACATCTGGCCGCCACTGACACGTCGGACGCAGCATGTGCGTGTTCTGGTAGGTCGTGTCCGCGATCGCCTGCGCGTCCGGCTCCCCGCCGAACACCGCCTCGAACACGCCCTCGGGCAGCTTGATGTCCGCGTTCTCCAGGAACGCCCGCCACGACCCGGCGTGATCACCCGCGAGCCACCGCGCGATGACGACCTCGCTCCCGGCGTGGCGCTCGGCGCGGTCGGGTAGCAGCTCGATCAGCGGCGGCTCGTGCGCGACGACAACGTGAACCTGCTCGGGATGAGCCTGCACCAGGGCCAGCGCGCTCACCGCCCCCCCGCTGGACCCGAGGACGATGGCCGGCCCTGCATCAACCGACGCCACCAGCCGGGATAGGTCGTCGGCGCGCATCTCCGGGGTCGAGTCCTGGTCGGGGTCGTCGACCGGGCTCCGGTTGATGCCCCGGGGGTCGGTGGTGAGCACGGTGTAGTCACCGGCGAGCAGGTCAGCCAGCGGACCGAACGGCCCGGCGTCCATCGGCGCACCGACCAGCACCACGAGCGGACCTCGCCCGCGCACCTCGTAGTACAAGCGCGCGCCCGGAACCTCGAGTGTCTGGGCGGTGGGTGCGAGAGAAGATGGTGCCATGGGTCCTCCTGGGCATGCGGCGGCAAACTCCGGTCGAAGACTTGGACGCCCGGAACGAGCCAGGCTCATCGGTCCACGTCACATTTTCCGCATGCCCGGCGTCATGCCAAGGAAGCCCGTGATCCAGCAATTAGGAGGGTGCCCGATGGCACGCATCGAGGGCGTATCGACGTCCCAGGCCGGTCCGATCGTCAAGCTCGTTTACAGGTTCGGCCCGCGGATGATGAAGAAGATGACCGGCCGCGATCCGCGGACCGGCAACGGTATCGAGCCGATCGAGATCTGGGCGCACCAGCCCAAGATGATGGTGGGCATGGGCCGGTTCAACCAGGCGGTCCGCAAGGGCAAGACGGTCGACGAGCGGACCAGGAACCTGGTCGAGCTGAAGGGCGCGCAGATGATCGGGTGCGAGTACTGCGTCGACCTCGGCTCGCAGATATGCCGCAACTCCGGCTTCTCCGACGCCGAACTCCTCGCCTTGCCGCGCTACCAGTCCAGCGACCTGTTCACCGATCGCGAGAAGGCGGCGCTCGACTACACGGTCGCGGTGATGCGCACCCCGGTCGAGGTCACCGACGAGCTGTTCGCGCGCGTGCACTCGTACTTCGACGATCGCCAGCTGGTGGAGATCACCGCCCTGCTGACGCTGGTGAACCTCGACCGCTTCAACGCCGCGTTCGGGATCGGCGCGGCGGGCTTCAGCGACGGGATGGTGTGCGTCCCGCC
>DAIOWL010001260.1:0-2071 GCA_036758545.1 Streptosporangiaceae bacterium
ATGTCGAGCAGCAGCCCACGGTACTCACTCACTGGCGGCATATCCGCGCTCGGCGTAGGGATACCCGGAAAGCTCCAGCCGGTCCAGGCCCGTCGCCTGCGGCGAGGCGTAGTAGGCACGGATCTCCGCGATCAGTCCGCTGTCCGGGTCGAAGTGGTACCACTCGTCGCCGCGCAGCACCACACCCGTCTTGGTCTTCTCGTGTGTCCACTCGATCACCGCCCGGCCGGTGTCCGGGTCGCAGATGATCTCGTCGACGGTCCAGCGCGAGCCCAGCGTCCGCACCGCCCAGGACCACTTCGCGCCGATGGTGTCGCCGCCGCGGAACGGCCCTTCGTACATGTCCGGCGGGAAGTAGTGCACCGCGCCCGGGGCGAAGAACTTGGCCACCGCGTCCGCGTCGCCCGTGTTGCAGGCGTCGAAGTAACCGCGGATGACTTCTTCCATCCGCCGGGCCTTGGCCGCCCGGTCCTGCTCAGCTGTCACAGCCCCGAGCCTAGGCGGTGACGCCCCCGGTCATCGAGAGCGTGTTCCGCATGCAGAAACGGGTGGTCACGCCGCCCGTTTCCGGGGTGCGCTAGGCCAGGACCGGTTCCCGCTGCTGGAAGTACGGGCTGGATGCCTTGTTGAAGATGAGCATGATCGCGGCGGCGGCGATGGCCCAGATCACGAGGCCGACGCTCATGGCGGCCGGCGCGTACACCAGGGATCCCTGGGACAGCGAGTAGAGCACGCTGAGGGTGGTGATGCCGAAGAACACCGCGAAAGCCACCCGCCCCCGCTGCTTCCCCCGGCTGCTCATCCAGGCCAGCCAGAGCCACATGGCGATGACGATCGGGCCGACGACCACGTCCAGGGTGACCTGGACGTTCACCGCGTGCGCTATCGCGTGCGCATAGGCCGGGTACCTGGCGATCAGATCCGCCTTGATCCCGCTCTGCGTGGCCAGGAGGGTGACCATGACGCCCAGTTCGGCGGCCGCGCCGGCGATCATGAGCCAGACCGCGGCGAACACCGTGCGGGGCTGTCCCGGACGGGGCCGCATCCGCATCCGCGCCGCGCCCTTGAGCAGGTCGACGGCGGCCTCGAGGCTAGGCCGCGCCTGGTCGTCCTGGGCGCAGGCCATCAGCACCGCGAGGACCTCTTCGGTGTTCTGGAGCCGGAACCACTTCGGGTACCACGCCAGCAGCCGCCGGTATCCGCGCTCCAGGTTCGCCGACTCGCTGATGCTCAGCCCAGGCTCCTCGCTCATGCCACACCTCCGGCCAGGTTCAGCCGCCGCAGCGCCGCGGTGGCGTGGGAGTGCAGCCGGGCCGCCTCGGCGGCCAGCCGCTTCTCGCCGTCCGGCGTGAGCCGGTAGTAGCGGCGCAGCCGGTTGTCCACGATCTCCTCGCGGTCCACCCCGATCAGCCCGTCCGCGCGGAGCCGTTCCAGGGCGGTGTACAGCGTCCCGGCCAGCAGCTTGACCCGGCCGCCTGAGATGTCCGCGACGTCGGAGATGATCCCGTACCCGTGCTGGGCCCCCGCGGCCAGCGCGGTCAGGATCAGGAACGTCGCTTCCTGCATCGCCCGCGTACTCATAACAGCAACATATATCGATGAGTTAGCGGTGGCAAGCCCTTTTCTTCACGCCATGGAACCGGACATTCACGGCGTCAGAACGCACTGGAACCGGGGTTTCATGCCGTTCCCGCTGGCCCAGGGTGTGTCAGCGGCCCCCGCGCTCGCGGATGGCCCGGACGTCCTCGGCGATCCGGAACACCACCACGAACGCCTCCAGGACCAGCCGCCAGAACCCCATCACGATGATGATGAACAGCGGATCCCCGATGACCAGCGTCACGATGCCGAACCCCGCGCTGACCCGGAACGCCAGGATCGTATAGAACAGCGCGGTGAGACAGACCAGCACCGTGATCAGGACGTAGAGGACCTTGATGATCCGGGTGGTCACGAACGAGGTGAAGCTGAAGTCGAACAGCGCGCTCAGGAAGCCCCGCGAGCCCGCGCCCCGCGACGCCGCGGCCGGCGGCCCCATCGGCCGCACGCCGCCCGGCGGCACCCCGCCCGG
>DAIOWL010001261.1:0-2070 GCA_036758545.1 Streptosporangiaceae bacterium
GCCGCCGCGCAGATGACCGGCTTCGGCGCCGTGCTGGCCTTCGAGGTCGCCGACGCCCCCACCGCCGACCGGCTCTGCGACCACTTGCACGTCATCGTCCACGCCACCAGCCTGGGCGGCGTCGAGAGCACCATCGAACGGCGCAGCAAGCTCCCCGGACAAGAACACGTACCCCCCGGGCTCCTGCGCCTCAGCGTCGGCTGCGAACACGTCGAGGACCTCTGGAACGACCTGAGCTCGGCACTCCAGCAAGCACCGCGCTGACCTGGGGCGCCGGTAAGCCTCGCGGTCGCCGAGGGTGAGCTGTACGGTCAGACTGTGAAGCAGCACGTGCGCTTCTGCACGGCCAGAGACGGCCTGCGCCTGGCTTACGCCGTGCACGGGAGCGGTCCTCCTCTCGTCCGGGTCGCAACCTGGCTCAGCCATCTCGAGCTGGACTGGGAGAGCCCGGTGTGGCGCCACTGGCTCAGGCAGCTCGGCGATCGGCACACCGTCGTCCGCTATGACGAGCGAGGCTGCGGGCTCTCGGACACGAACATCGGCGATCCGTCGGTCGACGTGTGGGTCGGCGATCTCGAAACGGTCATCGATGCGGTGGGCCTGGAGCGATTCGCGCTGCTCGGCGTCTCCCAGGCGGCAGCGATCGCCGTCGCGTACGCGGCACGACACCCGGACCGCGTCTCCAGCGTGGTCCTGTA
This sequence comes from Streptosporangiaceae bacterium, assembly GCA_036758545.1. GTDB lineage: Bacteria > Actinomycetota > Actinomycetes > Streptosporangiales > Streptosporangiaceae > Palsa-504. The sequence goes on from DAIOWL010001261.1 coordinate 699, forward strand.
CGGCGGGTATGCGCGCGGCCGGCGGTTCCGCGGCGAGGACAGCGAGGAAGAGGCCATCGTCGCCGCGATCCGCGCGGGGTGGACGGCGCCGAATCCAGCGTTCCGCAGGATGTTCAGCATGCTGTTTCTCCCGGACGGCACGCCGGAGCAGATGGCCTGGTATGAGGATCTGCTCTGGCGCTCCACGACCGCCGAGGCCGCGGCCGCGCTGTACCGTGCGCGTGGCGGCCTGAACGTCTGCGATCTCGCGTCGCAGGTACGTGCGCGCACGCTCGTCATGCACGCGCGGGACGACCGGGTGGTCCCGGTCCAGGAGGGCCGGCTGCTCGCCACGCTGATTCCGGACGCGCACTTCGTCCTGCTCGACTCCGCGAACCACATCCTGCTCGAGCAGGAGCCGGCCTGGGATGTGTTCCTGGCCGAGATCGAGGCGTTCCTCGGCACCGACACGAGGCCCGGTCTGCCGATCGCTGTCGCCGGGCTCAGCGCGCGTGAACTCGAGGTGCTCCGGCTGGTGTCGGAGGGCCTGACGAACCAGTCGATCGCGAACCGCATGTGCCTGAGCGTCCGGACCGTCGAGCGGCACCTGACCAACATCTACGCGAAGCTGCAAGTCTCCGGCAAGGCCGGCCGCGCCGCGGCGGCCGCGTTGTCCGTCCAGCGGGACGAACCGCCGCGGTTCTCCTCCCGCTAGCCCGCCCGGGCTGCGTGCAGACCGCCACCGGCCGGACAAGAGATGCGTGCAGACGCGGATGCCGTCAGCGTCGCATGGCCCTAGCGTCCCTGTCATCAGGCACGTCGACGCAAGGAGATACCAGATGAACAGTGATTTCACCCTGGACCGGGTGCCGCCGGTTCCGGTGGCCACCCGCGAGATCCTCGGCGGCGGCGGGCTCAGGCTCCACGCGCGAGAGTGGGGCAACCCCGAGGGATTCCCCCTGTTGTTCATCCACGGCTGGTCGCAGAGCGATCTGTGCTGGCTGAACCAGGTAAGCGGCGATCTGGCCGACACGTCCCGCATGGTCACGTTCGACCTTCGCGGGCACGGCTTGTCGCAGAAACCCCCCGGGCGTGAACACTATGCCGACGGACAACTCTGGGCCGATGACCTGGCCGCGGTCATCGACCAGACGGGTCTCGAGCAGCCCGTCCTCGTCTCCTGGTCCTACGGCGGCTACGTCGTCGCGGACTACCTGCGAGCCTACGGAGACGCACACATCAGCGGCATCAACCTGGCGGGCTCGGCCACGATCCTCAGGCCTCCGGCGTTCGAGCACATCGGTCCGGGACTGCTCGAGAACGCGCAGGACATGTGCGTGCCCGATCTGTTCGCGAACATCGCCGCAACCCGGCGGTTCCTGCGCGCATGCAC
>DAIOWL010001262.1:0-2068 GCA_036758545.1 Streptosporangiaceae bacterium
TGCACGATGCTGACGCCGTCGCCGATGGGAATCAGGACCACTTTGACCCGCGGATCGGCGGCGATCGTGTCGTTGACGGAACGGATCGCTGCGACGTCCTGGTCGTCTGCGTGATCGCTGATGACGTCGCCGCCCTGGAGCGTGTTGTCCAGCAGGATCAGGCCTCCTGGCCGCAGCCGGGCCAGCACCTCTTCGTAGTACTGGGCGTAGCCGGTCTTGTCGGCGTCGATGAAGGCGAAGTCGAACTGCTCGCCGGGCGGCAGTGCGCGCAGGGTGTCCAGGCCCGGGCCGACCTGCAGCTCGATCCGGTCGGCGACCCCGGCTTCCTGCCACGCCGCGCGGGCGATCGAGGTCCACTGCTGGCTGGTGTCACAGCACAGCAGATGTCCGCCGGGACCCAGGCCCCGGGCCACGGCCAGAGCCGAATAGCCGGTAAACGTGCCGATCTCCACCGCGCGCGTTGCTCCCATGGCCCGGACCAGCATCTCCATCAGCACCGCCTGGTCATCGCCGACCTGCATGCCCGCAGCGCGGCCGGTTTTCTCCCGGGTGATGCGCTGCAATTCGCGCTGATGGGCGTCGGGCGGGGTGGAATGCGCTGCCGCGTACTCATCGATCGCTGCATCGATGAACTGGCTCCGCCTGCGAGCGGCCGGTGGGATCATTCCGTTCCTTCCTTCACGTGCGCCACGGCCCCTGGCATGGCCGGACGAGGCGTTGTGCTCGTGATTATCATCCGCCTGCCCGGCCAGGCGTCTGCCATGGCGCGGTTCCGGCGCCGGTCAGCGCCGCGATCACGGGGTCGCGGCGGAGCTTATCCAGGCAGCGGCGGCGGGCCGGCCCGATGCTGCCGGCCGGGATGCCCAGCCGGGCGCTGATCTCAGCGTCCGGCATGGGAGGGTCGTCGATGAGCAGGGTGAGCAGCCGCTGGCAGCCAGGGGACAGGTGACTGCACGCCTCGCGCAAAGCCGCGTGGCGCTCGGCCACGAGCAACTCCTGCCCGGCCGTCTGGGCTTGATCGTCCGGGGTGGTCTCGGCGTCCCGCGCATGCTCGCCATCGCGCGGTTCCCGCGCCGCGCGCACGATGCGGCCGCATTCCCGCCGGGTCGTGGTAGCCAGCCAGCCGGGAAGCGCGGCCGGATCGCGGAGGGTGCCCAGCTGGTCCGCTAGCTTCAGCCAGACGCCCTGGCCGACGTCGCCGGCATCGGCGTCGCCCGGCCGGTGCCTGCGGCAGATGGACCAGATCAGCGGGGCGTACCTCTCCACCAGCGCGTCCCACGCCTGCCTGTCGCCGTTCCTGGCGCGGGTCACCAGGTCGGTGACCACCGGGTCATTGCACCTGCGATCGGTATCGTCGGTGAGGCTCGGGTTCGTGACCATGGCCTTCTCCTGGTCAGCGCTGCGCCCGGGCCCTGACCAGGATCCAGGCGCGGCTGCTGGGACACACGGCCGGACCGGGCGCGTCATGCGGTAGTGGCCGGGGCTGCCTGGCGGGCGGCCCGCGCCCTGTCCAGCAGGACGGCCGCGGTCGCCGCGAGCAGGGCGGCACCGAGGGCGATCAGCGCGATCTGCCAGCCCGCCATGCCGCCCTCGGTAACCAGGCGGACAGCAGGTGCCGGGACGGCGGGCCCGCCAGGCGGGATCGGGATCGTGGCAGAGGCGGCGGGCACGACGGCAGCTGATGCCAGCACGGCGCAGATGATCGCGGCCAGGGCAGCGGCGAGCCGGCGCAGGCGCGCGGCAGCCTGCCGCGCTGCGGTGCGCGGATGAGGTCCCCGGCGGGGAAGGTGTGCGAACATGATCGTCTCCTGCCTGTTCGGAACTGGCCGGTTATCGCGGCCCTCACTGGCAGGTTGGCTCGCCGGGGCAGGAGCCGGCCAGAGGCCGGATTACCCCTTTTCGCGTCGGCGATGCGGCCGGGGTAGGACTACCCACAGGCGACGCTGGCCCGGCGCAGGTGGCCGGCTGGGCCCGGGCCTGGGTCGGGGCTAGACGAGTTCGGCGTTGAGGGCTAGGCGGGTCAGGTCGGCGCGGCGGCGGCAGCCGGTCTTGTCCCGGATCCGGTCCA
>DAIOWL010001263.1:0-2066 GCA_036758545.1 Streptosporangiaceae bacterium
GCTGGGGAGGGGATCGTGATCCATGCTCATCCTCTGGCTGGCGAGTGCTGGCCGGTACCACCTGGCGATCAGGATCCGCCGGACCGATGGTATCGAGCCTGCCGATCCGCAACAAGGATTGACGTGCTTGCGAGAACGGTGAGCGCGCGGGGCCGCCGGCCGGCAGTTTTCGGCGCCAGCTGGCTAGATCCAGCCCTGGTACCACATGCGGGCGAACCACGACGAGTACGGGACGATCTGACCTGCGAGGATCGGATAGAAGTACCAGAACAGCATCAGCACCGCAAGCACGTACGTCCCGGCGATAGCGCTCCCGATGGCCCGGCGCCGTGGGCTCGCCCGGGCCGGCCCGATGATCAGCCCCAGGCAGAGCGTGATGCACAGTACCAGGAACGGGAGGAACTCCAGCGAGTAGTAGTCGAACTGGGGGGTCCGCTCGAGGAACAAGAACCAGGGGAGCCAGCCCGCGATGATGCACAAGAGCGACGCGCCGACACGCCAGTCGCGGCGAGTCAGCCACCAGCCGAGGCAGAACAGCATGGCGGGGATCGACACCCACCAGATCGCCGGGTTGCCCAGCGGGAGGACCTCCTGGGACCACGACGGTCCGGGAGGGCAGCCCGTCGCGGGGCAGGGATGCGTGCCCGCGGCGTTGGCGTAGCCCGTGTAGTAAAACGACACCGGGCGACCGAGCACGATCCAGTCCCAGGGCTGGGACATGTACGGGTGCGGGTGCCTCAGGTGGATGTCGAAGGCGATCGTCGTCTGGTGGTACTTGAACAGCGAGTACAGTGCCTCGATCACCGGGGTGTGCACGCCGTGCGCGCGGGCGTAGTCCCGGTAGTACCCGGTCTGGGTAACCATCCAGTTGATCCAGGTCACGACGTAGGTCACGAACGGGATCACGACGAGCGTGAGCGGCAGCCACTTGCCGTCACGGACGATCCCGCCGCGCCGGGATGCCGGCAGCCCGGCGGCTCGGCGCGCGCTTATGTCCCACGCCACCGACAGGCCGATGAACGCGGGGATATACCAGACAGCGTCCTGCTTGACGGCACAGGCCAGGCCGATGAGCAGGCCGGCTAGTACTCGCCACTTCCTGATGCCCAGCCCGGGACCCGCCTCATCCCCCGGGCGCAGCACGACGGCCTGCGCCAGTCGCGACCGGGACACGTCCCGGTCGATCAGCATTGCGCCAAACGCCGCGAGCACGAAGAACATCAGGAAGATGTCGAGGATGCCGGTGCGGCTGAGCACGAACTCCATGCCGTCGAGTGACAGCAGCAGGCCCGCGATGCAGCCAAGCAGCGTCGAGCGGGTGAGCCGGCGGGCGATCCGGCACATGAGCAGGATCGCCAGCGAGCCGAACACCGCCGAGGCCACCCGGTAGCCGAACGGGTTCAGCCCGAAGACCCACTCGCCGATCGCGATCAGGTACTTCCCGACTGCCGGGTGCGTCACGGCCTCGCCACAGCTGCGGGCGGAGCAGGGCGCAAAGATGTGCGTGCCCCCCGACAGCAGCAGGTTGTTCGCGTAACTCTGGCCAGGAGGGTAGACAGCCGGGTTACCTACCGGGATCCACTCGACCCCATGCTGCAGGATCGACCAGGCGTCCTTGATGTAGTCCGTCTCGTCGTAGATGACCGCGTGCGGCACCGATAGCCTGGAGAAGCGCAAGATCGCCGCGAACGCGGTGATTACCAGCGGGCCGACCCAGCCCCAGAGCCTGTCGGCCGGCATCGGGGACATCAGCCGGTCGCTGACGGCCGCGATCCGCGCCCGGCTGCCAGCGCGGTCAGCACCGCCGGTACGCGGGCGCTCCGAAGGACCAGACTGGGCCAGCCGCACGGTTTCGGGGTCCCGAGTGTCGGGACCCGTCACGTCGGGGCGGGCATCGCCCGGATCCATGGCCGGATCACCGGCGTTGCTCGCGGTCATCAAGCATCATCTCGTGTAGCGGGAAGCCGGGATTAGGAACAGACACAGTGCGCAGGGTGGTACCGCGCAGGCTGCGCCTGATTGTCTCACCGCGAGCCTGCCCCGCTGGCATGCCGCACGCTAGCCCC
>DAIOWL010001264.1:0-2063 GCA_036758545.1 Streptosporangiaceae bacterium
GGGTGCATCACCCCGATGGCGGCACGTTCGGCCCGCGTCTGGCTCAGCAGGCGGCACGTCACGGCGTGCACGTCAGCCGCTGCCACCCTGGCGTGATGGATCCGGGCGGCGTCATAGGCGGGCAGTCCCATAGCGATGGCCGCGATCGTGGTCACCGAGCCGGCCAGGCCGATCAGCGTCCGGGCGTCCCGGGCCGGCACGGCGGCCGCCACGGTGTCGAGCGCCGCGTCGATGTCCGCGACGGCCGCCGCCACCTCCCGGCCGGCCGGCGGGTCACCGTGCAGGTGGCGCTCTGTCATCCGGACGCAGCCGATGTTGACGGACACGGCTCTGTAACCCGGGGGGACGACCCCCCGAAGCCCCCCGCGCTTGGGGGGGCTACCCGCCCCCCCAATCCCCCCTGGGCCCAGCACGAACTCGGTCGAGCCGCCGCCGATGTCGGCGACAAGGAACGGGCCGGGATCGGAGCCGTCGGCGAGCTCCGCGGTGGCCCCGGTGAAGGAGAGCACCGCCTCCTCGTCCCCGGTGAGGACCTCGGGCGCGACGCCGAGCACCTCCTTGACCAGGCGGACGAACTCGGCCGCGTTGTCCGCGTCCCTGGTGGCGCTGGTCGCCACCATCCGGACCGCCTGCGCGCCCGAGCGGGCGATGACGTCCGCGTACTCGCGCAGCACGGCCATGGTCCGGGCGAGCGCTTCCGGGGCGAGCCGACCGGTCTGGTCCACCCCCTGGCCCAGCCGGACGATCTCCATCCGCCGGACCACGTCGGTCAGCCCGGCACGGCCGGGATCAACGTCCGCCAGCAGCAGGCGCAGTGAATTCGTTCCGCAGTCCACGGCGGCCACCCGCCGGGTCATGTGCCGGTCCCGGGAACACAGGGCCTGTCAACACAAGACCGATCAACACAGGGCCCGGACAGCCACCAGGCGCCGACGGCGTCCAGCGCTTCGGCGCCGAACGGGTTCACGCCCGCCACAAGCTCGTGGGCGACGAGCGCATGCAGGCACTTTACCCGCTCGGGCATGCCCCCGGCCGACTGAGTGCCCGGCGGCAGCGGGTCGACACAAGCCGTGCGAGCGGCCATCTCCCGCCGCGCGAGGTAGTCCCGGTGCGCCGCTTCGTAGCGGCGCCGCACCCCGTCGTCGGCCAGCCTCTCGGTCATCTCCCGCATCAGCCCGGACGCCTCCAGCTTGCTGACGGCCGCGGCCGCCCGCGGGCAGGTCAGGTAGTAGAGGGTGGGAAACGGGCTGCCATCGGGCAGCCTCGGCGCCGTCTCGGCCACATCGGGCAGCCCGCACGGGCACCGGTGCGCCACGCCGAGCAGCCCGCGCGGCGCACGGCCGAGCTGGGCGGCGATGACCGCCGTGTCACGCGCCGCGATCACTTTGCCTTGCTCTCCGGGCTCTCCGGGTCCGCGTCCGCCTGCTGGACCGATCGCCACAGCTTGTCGTACCAGGGCGCCGGCCCCGCCTTGGCCGCCTGGGCCGTGCTGAGCCTCGGCTGGCTCCCCTCCACGACGTAGCAGCGCGTGCCGGGAAAGCACATGTTGAGCTCTTCCCGGGCCAGCTGCTCGATGTAGGCGGGGCTCGACAGCTTGGCCTGCTGGGCCTGCAGGCTCTTCACCTGGGCCAGCATCGACTGCTGCTGAGTGACCAGCGTGTCGATCTGCCGTCGCTGGTTCACGTATTCCCGGATCGGATACGCCAGGCTCAGCGCGATCGCGCAGATCACCACCGCAAGCACCGCGGCCCGGCCGGTGAGCCGGGTGGCGCGGGGAGCGGCGGGCGGCGCCATCAGCCCGCTTGTGTCCGCGCCGCGAACCGGGGATAGGCGTCGGCGCCGGCGTAGGTCGCCGCGTCACCGAGCAGCTCCTCGATCCTGAGCAGCTGGTTGTACTTTGCTACCCGCTCGCCGCGCGCGGGTGCGCCGGTCTTGATCTGGCCGCAGTTGGTGGCGACGGCCAGATCCGAGATCGTCGTGTCGTCGGTCTCACCGGAGCGGTGGCTGATCACGCAGCTGAACCCGGCCCGGTGCGCCAGGCTCACCGCGTCCAGGGTCTCGGT
>DAIOWL010001265.1:0-2061 GCA_036758545.1 Streptosporangiaceae bacterium
GAGCTGAGGCGGGCGGCCGGGCTGGCCAGCCGTAATCGGCGGGCCTCGCCGGAGGCCGAACGGGCCCGGGTCAACGTCACCCGGACGCTGCGAGCCACCATCGAGCGGATCGCCCCGGCGGCGCCGCTGGCGGCCGCGCACCTGCGCGGCTCGATCAGGACCGGCGCGGCCTGCCGCTACCAGCCCGCCCCGGGCGGGCCGGACCGCTGGCGCGTCTAGGCCCAGCGGTCCGGCTCGGCCAGCAGCTCCGCGAACCGGCCGGGCTGGGCCAGGTGGGGAAAGTGCCCGCCGCCGGGCCAGACGACGACCTCGGACTGGGGCAGCTCGCGGTTCATCCAGCCCAGGTACTCCTGGTCCGGGTCGTGCCCGGCCACGAACGCATAGGGCACCTTGGCGTCCCGCACCGCGGCCAGCCCGTCCGTGATCTTGCGGGCCAGCTCGGCGGGCGGCGCGTCGAGTACCTCCCGCCAGTAGCCCGTGACCAGGTCCTGCCGCACGTGGCGATGTGACCGGAGCAGTTCCTGGCGGTCCTGGGGCAGCAGCCCGATGCCTAGGCTGGCCTCGAACTGCTCCCAGACCTGCGCGAACCCGGGACCGCGGAGCGGGCCTGCCAGCGACTGGACCAGCCGGGCGAACGGCTCGACCTGCAGCGGCTGGTCCACGTTCACGACTCCGGCCGCCGGGTACCTGGCCGCGTAGATGGTCGCGATGATGCCGCCGGCCGAATGGCCGGCCAGCACCGGCGGAGACAGCCCCGCCCCGGTGACGGCCCGGTGGACTGCGTCGGCGATGGGCTCGAGGTCGTAACCCGGCCAGGGCGAGGACTCGCCGTGGCCGGGCAGGTCCAGCGCGAGGACCAGCCGGCCCGGGTCGAGCGCGGTGAGCTCGGCGAGGACGGGATGCCAGCTCGTTCGGTCGAAAGTGAGGCCGTGGAGCAGGACCAGAGGTGGCGTGCGGCCCGGTTCCCCGGTGAGGTCCCCGGCCAGCTCGCCGAATAGTGTCGTCATACCCGGAAGGCGTAAACCGGCGGCGAACAATTCGTACGGTCAGGCCGGATCGGCGAAGTCCGGCGGGCGCTTGCCGAACTCGGCGGCGACCGCCTCGACCTGGTTCGGGCTGCCGATGAGCGCGCCGATCTCCTTCTGCTCGGCGGCGAAGCCGGTGGCCAGGTCGACCCGGCCAGCCTGGTCGAGCAGCCGCTTGGCGGCCCGGATAGCGTGCGGGCTGCGGGCGGCGATGCTCCGGGCCAGCTCAAGCGCTGCTGCGCGCGGGTCGGGATCGGTCCTGGTGGCCAGGCCGAGCGCGACGGCCTCGGTGCCGCTCACCACGCGGCCGGAGAAGGTCAGCTCCTTGGCCACGTCCCGGCCGACCAGCTCGGGCAGCAGCTGGCTGCCGGTCATGTCGGGGATCAGGCCCCACCTGATCTCCAGCACCGACAGCCGGGCGTCCGGTGTGACGATGCGGATGTCGGCGCCGAGAGCGATCTGCAGGCCGCCGCCCAGGGCGTTGCCGGTCACGGCCGCGATGACCGGGACAGGCAGCTCGGCCCAGACGTAGGCGGCACGCTGGCCGGTGGCGCGGGCCGGTCCTTCCGCGGGCGGCAGGTCGACCTGCAGGCTGAGCCGCTCGCCGTCCCGCATCGCCTGGAACGCGCCGAAGTCCAGGCCCGCGCAGAAGTCGGGCCCCTCGCCGGACAGCACGACGGCGCGGACGCCGGGTTCGGTCTTGAGCCGCTCGCCCGCCGTGATCAGGCCGGCGAACATCGCGTTGTCGAGGGCGTTGCGCTTGTCCGGCCGGTTCAGCCGGACGTCCGCGACGCCGTCCGTGATCGTCACCGTGACACGCTGTTCGGTCATATCGCTCCCTCGTCCGGCCCTGACCGAAAGGTTAGCCTGGGCTGTGGAGAAGGAGGAGGCCACGTGGACACGACCGGGACGACCACGAGCCGGGAGGTGGCGGGCCGGGAGGCCGCGAGCCGGATGGCCGCCGCGGCGGCGGCCTGGCTGGACGCGCTCGACCCGGCCCAGCGGGCCGTGGCCACGGGCGGCGCGCCCAGCGCGG
>DAIOWL010001266.1:0-2053 GCA_036758545.1 Streptosporangiaceae bacterium
GGCGGCTTCAACACCATTCCCGACATCGTGCAGCGACGGGCGACGGTGAGCGGGCTGCTGGCCGCCATGGAGGTCCCGCCCAATCCCAACGTCACCTCTGAGGACCGGATGGTTCCCGGGCCGGCCGGCGCGCCGGACATCAAGGTGCGGGTCTACCGGCCGGTGGACGCGACCGGGACGCTGCCCGGGATCTACTACATCCACGGCGGCGGCATGATCCTGGGCGACCTCGACGGCGAGGACGCGGTCGCCGCGTCGATCTGCGAGCACGCGGACGTGGTGGTCGTCTCCGTCGAGTACCGGCTGGCTCCTGAGCACCCCTACCCGGCGCCGGTCGAGGACTGCTACGCCGGCCTGGTGTGGATGGCGGGCCACGCCGCTGAGCTCGGCTTCGATCCGGACCGCCTCGCCGTCTACGGCGGCAGCGCGGGCGGCGGCCTGACCATCGCCATCACGATGCTCGCCCGCGACCGCGGCGGCCCGGCGATCCGCTTCCAGATGCCGATCTACCCCATGATCGACGACAGGAACGAGACCCCGTCGAGCCACGAGATCACCGACGTCGGTCTGTGGGACCGCGCGGGCAACATCGAGGCCTGGAAGTGGTACCTAGGCGACGGGAAGGCCGACCAGTACGCCGCCCCGGCCCGCGCGGAGAACCTGGCCGGCCTGCCGCCGACCTTCATCGACGTCGGCACGGTCGACCTGTTCCGGGACGAGGACATCGCGTTCGCGCAGCGGCTCATGCAAGCCGGCGTGCCGACCGAGCTGCACGTCAATCCCGGTTCCTATCACGCGGCGGAAGTGTTCGCGCCTGACTGCGCGCTATCGCAGCGGATCTGGACTCGCCGTTTCGAGGCCTTGCGCCGCGGCCTCGCCTGACTCCAGGTCGGCCCGGACCTCGGCGTAGATCCGCCGGTAGCGGGCCATCGCGGCCTGGGCGTCGCCGTGTTCCAGCAGCACGAGGACCTCGGTGTACCCGTCGATCCACGGCCGCCAGTGATTGCTCTGCGGCGTCAGCCCCAGCAGCCGCCGCATCCGGGTGACCACAAGGTCCACGTGGGTCTGCAGCTCCCGGTTCCCGCTGGCCGAGATCATGATGGTGCTGAAGTCAGCGCCCGCGGAGGTCGCGGTGGCGACATCGCCGGACCGCAGGCTGGCCAGCATCTCGTCCAGGCGCTGGCGCATCCGGGCCAGGTCGGCGCCGGTCAGGTTCGGCACGCCCCACTCGACGCCCGCGCAGGCCAGCACGCACATGACGTCGATCAGCTCCAGCGCGTTCTTCTGCGAGACATCGGTGACCCGCCGGGTCCGGTTCGGCGAGATGTCGATCAGGCCCTCGGCGGACAGCAGCACGATGGCCTCCCGGACGGGCGTGATGCTGACCCCGAGCCGGTCGGCGAGTTCCGCGTCCTTGATCACCGTGCCCGGGCCGAGTTGCCCGGTCACGATCTCCTCACGCAGGTGCCGCGCGATGGCCTCGCTGCGAGTCAGCGGAAGGGAGTATGACACCAGATCACTTTAGTGCCGGGTCAGCACCAGGCCTTCGTAACCCTTCTCCGCGACGTCCTGGCAGATGGCGCGGAACGGGCCCACGCCGCCGACGTACGGATACAGCGTCCGCGGCTTGCCCGGGATGTTGGCCCCGACCCACCAAGAGTCCGTGCCGAGCAGCAGGGTGGCCGCGGCGACCTCGTTGTGGTGCCCGACCCACGTGTCCTCGGCTTCCTGCGCGGGCTCGGCCACGTCCAGGTCGTGCGCGTCCAGGTGCTGGATGAGCCCGGCGATCCACTCCACGTTCTGCTCGATCGCCACCGGCATGTTGGACAGCACGGACGGGCTCTGCGGCCCGGTGATGACGAACAGGTTCGGGAAGCCGCGGGTGGTGAATCCGAGGTAGGTACGCGGGCCGTCCCGCCACTTGTCCTGCAGCCTCAGCCCGTCCCGGCCGGTGATGCCCATGCCGAACAGCGTGCCGGTCATCGCGTCGAAGCCGGTGGCGTAGACGATCGCGTCGACCTCGTACTCCTGCTCGCCGGTGCGCACGCCGCGC
>DAIOWL010001267.1:0-2049 GCA_036758545.1 Streptosporangiaceae bacterium
AGCAGCGGACTCTTAATCCGCGGGTTCGGGGTTCGAGTCCCTGGCGGCGCACCCGTAAACTCCCAGGTCAAAGCCACTCCAGGCCGTGACCCTGGCGTGCTCCGGACAGGCCGGGCAGCAACGCGAGCAGCAACCGCGGTCATCCGCCCGTCCTCTCCCGCACCGTGTCGTTGTCGTCGGCCCGGTCCTCGCCGTACCACAGGGCGCGGGCCATCTGGTCCGCCGCCTCACGCGAGACCTCCGGCGCTACGCGGCTGTAGGTGTTCATCGTGAGCGCGATCTGGCTATGCCCGAGGATCTCCATCACCACCCGAGCCGGAACGTGCTGAGCCAGCAGCAAGCTGGCCGCCGTGTGCCGGAGATCATGGAGCCGGACTGGTGGCAGGCCTGCGCGAGCCAGCAGTTTTCGGAACTCACGGAAGTCGTTTCGTGGATCGACCGGCGTGCCGATCGGAGTCGTGAAAACACACCCGCTGTCCCGCCAGAGTGACCCGGCGGTCTCCCGTTCCCTGGCCTGCCGACCATGATGATCCTCCAGCGCGCTGGCGAGCTGGCCGGGCAGCGGGATAGTGCGCTTACTGCGCTGCGTCTTCGGCTCGGTGAGGATCAAGGCGGCGCCGCTGCCCGGCGCCGGGTCCTGCGCTCCCCGCGCCGGGCTCTGGCCTTGGCGAGGCCCCGCCCGGCGCGTTCGCGCCGTCCCAGCCGGGTGGACACCACATCTCCAAAGAGATCAGTCCGGCACGTCGATCAGTGCAGCATCCGAGCCGTCATCCCGGCTCCGATGATCCCGCTCGCACAGGCCACCTGGCAGCGTGCGGGCCTGGCTCCCGGGGCCAGGACTGCATAACCGTGACGGTCGTTCAGGAAGCTCGGTGCGGTACCAGCCACGGCTCAAGCACCAGAATCCCGGCGGGAAGCGAGGCAGCCCATGCGGCGATCTCGGGGAGCACCCGGACCAGCCGTGCCGATACACACGGCTGCCCGTCGCCCGCAACGTGCGGTCCACACTGATACAGATCCCACTGCTCATGACGCTCATGCAGGTAGCCGAGCACCCTATCCAGCTCGGCCTTGGTCCACCGGGACGGGACAACGCACAGCAGGTCACCCAGCTGAGGCCGTAGCCGCGCTTCGACAGCCGCTTCGTCGCTGGCGGCGACTACCAGCACGGCCGCATCGTCGGCAGGCCTGAACATAGTGACCGCCACGGCGGCCGCGGTATCCCGCAGATCGCCGATGTCGTACTCCAGCACGATGTCACCGCGGGGTGTGACCTTGGGCCAGCCGCCCGCAGGCGGGGGGCATGGCGGTGTCCGCCAGGGAAGCGACCACGGAGGCTCCGGGCTGGGCCTGCTCTGCCGGTCCACCTCAAGCTGCTCGCCTGACCACAAGCCCTCCACCGCCGCCCAGCCCTCAATCGCGCCAGCCTTTTCGAAACGGTTCTCCACCAAGTCGAGGTCGGCCCCGACAACCCGGATAGCGAACCGCCCCGCAGGCGTGACTGTGCGCTCCAGACCGCCAGGCAATCCAATCGGCAGGCTCGGCTGGAACCAGTCACCGCGGCTGTCTCGTACCAGACGGCCGGTAGCCGCAACCCGGTCACCATCCCGGATAACGAGGTGCTCAAGGGCCATGGGGGCAAGTAAACACGACGCCGCACCAGGTACCTCCGGGCGCGTCCCACCATCTAATCCGCGGGTTACCGGCGGGAGTGGCATGCGGGCGGAAGTGTGGGTGGCCTCCCCCGAACCCGCCGTAGGAGTGTTCACGACAGCCGGAACCTGTCAAGGGGGCCTGGGCAGGGCACGGTGCGGTCACGGCGCCGGGCAAAGGCCCGATGGTGGTGACGAGGACCAGGGCGTGATGGTGACCGGCCGATGGGAGCCACGCTGGGAGCCATGCGGATGAACGACCTTGCAGTTCTCCGGACGGATCTGAACAGCGGGCAGCGGCAAATCCGAGGTAGCGGACTGATCTGAACGGGTCTGGATGCTCGCACTGGAATCTACGGATCGGAAGGTCATACTGGCAGCATGGCCACGGAAGGAA
>DAIOWL010001268.1:0-2046 GCA_036758545.1 Streptosporangiaceae bacterium
AGTCCGGCGGTGACCAGGCCGAGCGGCAGCGCCAGCCGCCGCCACGGCACTCTGTACCCGGCTGGGCCTCCGGCGGGCGCGAGCACGTTACCGGTCACCGCGACCACGACCGGAATGGCGCCAATCACCATGTCGGTCAGCGGCGCGCCCGCAGCCTTAATCCCGATCACCAGCAGCAGGTAGTACACGGCGTTGCCGGCCAGGGCGAATGCTAGCGCGGTGCGCCAGTGCTCCCGCAGCGCCCGGCGCGGGCCGCCACGGCCGAGCGTGAACAAGATCGCGGAGAGCAACCCGTAGACCAGGTAACGGCCGAGCGTCACGATCACCGGGTTCCAGCCGCCGAGCAGGACGGGAACAGCGAAGGCCGATCCCCAGACGAGGCTGGCGCCGACACCGGCCGCCATCCCCGCCGCGCCAGCGGCCGGGCGACCCGGCGCCGTCGATCCGGCCAGCCGGCGGGAGTTTCGCGAGTCCGTGGCGAGCGCCACGATCAGCTCCTAACTGTCGTAATGGACTTTAGATGGTTAGCTTTACCCGGAAAGGGGGAACGTAACCCGCTAAGATCGGATTGGCAGTTAGGAGGTGCCGATGACGGAGATGCCGCACCTGATCGGGGGCGCGCTCTGCCTGGACTTCGTGAACACGGTCGATCCCCGGCACGCACCCGAGCGGCGCGAGTACCTGGACAGCTATCCCGCGCTTGTCGCCTGGGGCAGCCACGCCGGGGCCATCGACGCGGAGCAGGGAGACCGGCTGCGCGGGGCCGCGGCGGTCCAGCCTGCCGAGGCAGGGCGGGTGCTGAGCCGCGCGATCGGATTGCGCGAGGCCCTCTATCCGCTATTCAGCCAGGCAGGGTTGCGACCTCGACCCGAGCGTGACGACCTCGGCGTGCTGCAGGCCGAGGTCACCGGCGCCCTGGCCCACTTCCGGGTCGCCTGGTCCCCCGCGGGCTTCGGCTGGGAGTGGGATCAGGCCAGTCCCGGACTCGACCGCGTGCTCTGGCCGGTGGCCTGGTCGGCCGCCGAGCTGCTGGTGCAGGGACCGCTCGAGCGGATCAGGGAGTGCCCTGGCCAGGACACGTGCGGCTGGCTGTTCCTCGACCTCAGCAAGAACGCCAGCCGCCGCTGGTGCGACATGCGCGTGTGCGGCAACCGGGCCAAGGCCCGCCGCCACTATGAGCGCACGCTGGCGCCGGCGAACAAGTCGCGGAGCAGGGCGGCCTCGGCGGTGTGATGGATGAGCTCGTCGGTGATCGCGGTGGCGATGACCGGGAGGCCGCTGGCGAGCAAGGTCAGGGAGTCGTGGAGCCTGAGCTGGGCCCGCCACTGCGGGAAGGTCATCCCGGTCTCGGCGCGGAAGAGCCGGCTCGGCGGGCCTGGCGACCAACATCTCGTTCTCGGTCATGATCAAGCTCGGGCAGGACTACCTTCCGTCCCGGCCCGGCACCGCCACCGGAGTCACGCTCGGGCTCGCGGTCAGCATCGGCGGCCTCTTCACTCCCGTCCTCGGCGCCATCGCCGAGGCCCGGGGCATCGCCGCGGTCTTCACCGTCCTGTGCTTCGTGCCCGGGCTCGCGCTGATCCTCGGCGCGTTCCTGCCCGATCCGGCGGCGCCCGTCCAGAGCGCTGCGCTTGACGGGAACACGGGGAACGCTACGTCTCGTCGTGTTCCTGAAGGTAGGCGCGGAACTCCTCGATCGCTTCTTCCTGGTCGGAGCCGAGGTCGCTGACCAGGGCCATCTCCCGGCCGGTCCAGTAGACGCCCGTGTACTCCCCGTCGGCGTCCGGGGGGACGAGCAGATGCTGATGCGCGATCTTGATGTGGTCGTGCACCTGCTGCCACGAGACGCCGGGCGGCACCAGGCCGATCGCGGGTGAGCCTGCGTCGTCGAACTCAAGGTCCTCGAGCACGCGCCTCCCTCCGGTGGGCTCCTCAGCCCATGCTGGGGCACGCGCCGGGTCCGATCGGGATATATATGAGACGGCGTACGGTCAGCCTTCGCCGCCGGCGATCGTGGTGAGGGCCTCGACCCGGCTGCCTCGCTCG
>DAIOWL010001269.1:0-2039 GCA_036758545.1 Streptosporangiaceae bacterium
GCCGGGCACGTGACCCGCCGCTTCGGCGCGTTCACGGCGGTGGACGACGTGTCGATGCAGGTGGGTCCGGGTGAGGTGGTCGGCCTGCTCGGGGCCAACGGAGCCGGCAAGACCACGCTCATCCGGATGCTGCTGGGCCTGATCGCGGTGACCTCCGGCCGCGTCGACCTGCTCGGCGGCCCGCCCGACCGCGAGCGCCGGCGCCGGCTCGGGTACGTGCCGCAGGGCCTGGGCCTGTACGGCGACCTGACCGTGCGGGAGAACCTGACGTTCAGCGCGCGGGCCTACGGCACCGCCGAGCCCGCGCTGCCACCCGCGCTGAAGGCCTATGCCGATGTCCTGGTGCGAGAGCTGCCGCTCGGCGCGCAGCGCCAGGTGGCGTTCCTCGCCGCCCTGGCCCACTCGCCCCAGGTGCTCGTGCTCGACGAGCCGACCTCGGGCGTCGACGCGCTCGCCCGCGCGGCCTTGTGGGACACGATCCGGGCGCAGGCCGAGGGCGGCGCCGGAGTCCTGGTGACGACGCACTACATGCAGGAGGCCCAGCAGTGCGACCGGCTGCTGCTCATGGCCGACGGCCGGCTGGTAGCCGAGGGCAGCGAGGCGGACATCATCGGCTCGACCACCGCCGTCGCGGTCCGCACCGGGGACTGGGCGCGGGCCTTCGCCGCGCTGGCCGCCGCGGGTGCGCCGGTCATGCTCGCGGGCCGGGCGATCCGGGTAGCCAACGCCGACCCGGCCGGGCTGGCCGGGGTGCTTGAGGCCGCCGGGATCGAGGCCAGCCTGGAGCCGGTCCCCGCGACGATCGAGGAACGGATGCTGGTGCTGTCCCGCCAGGCGAAGGCCCCCTAGTGCCGGTGCGGGCCCGGAGAGGCCGGCGTCCGCTGGGCAGCCCCGACGCCCGCCGGGCCGTCCTGGACGCAGCCAGGGAACTGTTCGCCGAACTCGGGTTCGAGCGCACCACCATGCGCGCCGTGGCCGCCCGGGCCGGGGTCGACCCGGCGCTCATCTACCACTACTTCGGCGACAAGGACGGGCTCCTGTTCGCCGCGCTCCAGCCGCCGGTGGACGAAGCCACGGTGTTTGCCGGCCTCGCCGACGCGGCAGGCCGGACCGGAGAAGAGCTGGTCAGGCGGCTCATCAGCCTGTGGGAGGAACGCCCGGAAATCCGCGACCAGATGGCGGCGATTCTCCGGACCGGCCTGTCCCACGACCACGCCAGCCGGCTGCTGCGGGACATCCTCAGCTCGTTCATCCTCGCGGCGCTCGGCGACGTCCTGGCCGACGACCGCCGTGAGCTGCGCGTGGCGCTCATCGGCTCCCAGCTCGGGGGCCTGATGCTCGCCCGCTACATCCTCGAGGTGCCGGGCGCCGCGGCCGCCAGCCCCGAGGACCTGGTTCAGGCCGTCGGCCCCACCGTGCAGCGCTACCTCGCCGGCGACATCGGCCCGGCGGGCATCAGCTGGTAGCCGCAAAACCGCCGTCGATGACGATCGTCTCGCCGGTCACGAACGGGTTGGAGCTGACCAGCGAGAAGATGGTCTCGGCCACGTCTTCCTCGGTGACGTTCCGCTGCATCGGCGTCCAGGTGGCGCGGCGTTCCATCAGCCGTTCGTAGTTGTCGCCCAGCGTCCGCTGCATCCACTCGCCCGCGATCCAGCCCGGCGCCACGGCGTTGACGCGGACCTCGGGGGCCAGCACCCGGGACAGCGTGCGGGTGAGGCTGACCACGGCGGCCTTGCTGGCCGCGTAGGCGAGCGGCTGGGGGCCGGGCCGCAGCCCGACGATCGAGGCCACGTTCACCACGCTGCCCCCCGCCGCCCGCAGCAGCGGTGCGCACGCCCGCGTGACCTGGAACAGGCCGCGGACGTTGACCGCGAACACCCGGTCCCATTCGGCCAGGTCGACGCCGTCCAGGTCGTCCGGCGGCGTCTGGCTGGTCATGCCCGCGTTGTTCACCAGCGCGTCCAGCCGCCCGAACGTCTCGCCCGCCTCGTCGGCCAGCGCGGCCACGGCCGCGTCATCGCTCACGTCGGCACGCA
>DAIOWL010001270.1:0-2039 GCA_036758545.1 Streptosporangiaceae bacterium
CAGGCACAGCTACCTCAGCAACATCGTTGTCGACAGCACAGAAGTCCGCTGAACCCGGGCCGCGCTTTGCCCTCGTCCCGGCCAGCCCTGAGAGCGAAACAATTTGGTGGGCCTATGCTCCGAGTGATGGAATCCAGGGCGGAGTGGCACTGCACCGTGCGGCCGTCCCACTCATTAAACCCCAGGCCAGGCAGGAACGCCGACCTGCGGGCCATCTAGGCCACCGTCTCATCCGGCAACTCGCCACGGCCACCGGAAACCGGTCATCCGGGCATAGAATTTCAGCAACAACGAGAAACCAGCCATTCAGAAGCGGCAGGATTTATTACTCGTTGACTACTTAGCTACCCGCGCAATAGTCAGTCACGCAACGGACTGGTGGAGTGTTCGGCAACTACGACACGCGCGAAGCTCCGGGATGCGGCATATCAGTTGCCGATGCTTAGCTTGGCTTACTTTTAACGGACCCAAACGGCACTCCAGGGGAATGACGTTCAGCCGTTTGGCTCCCCCAGTTGGCGCATCGTACGTGAATTTAAAATCGGAATACTGCTATAGCCTGCGCCCCGAGTAGGACTCGAACCTACGGCCTACTGCTTAGGAGGACGTAGGCGCTGATGCGGTGAGCTGCTCAGCCACAGGTCAGCATGGGTGCCGGGCTGTCCGGGAGTGACCGTGAGTACCCGGGGTTGACCGGCCGATCGGGCACGCAGCGGGCACGCCTCTTCTTAGGTTGCTGCTTCTCCCGGCGTGTCGTCTGGAGCCTCGGGGGCCTTGGGGCGGTAGCCGAGTAGCTCCTGCTGCCACGATTTGACCGGCCAACTGCCGGGCGGATGCACCCGGAACATTCGGCGGCCCATCTGGTAGAGCACTTCCCAGCCGTCCGTCCCCAGCTCATCTTGGACCCGAAGCGCCAAGTCGCGGCCATGCTCTTGCAGCACCTGGGGATCGGCGCCATCAGCGGTCCAGGCGTCGTTCCATGCTTGCAATTCATCGAGCAGTTCGCCGCTCAGTCGATCACTCCACGGCCGGGGACGGCCGTCCCAGCCGCCCGGCGGGGTACCGCTCCAGTGGCCAGGCAGAGCCGGGGCCTCCTTTTCCTCCTTGGTGAGCACCCACCAGATACCGTGGGCGCCGTAATCCCACCCGATGAGTACCCTGCGCGGCTCTGTCACGGGCGCGAGCTTACATAGACCGCAGCGACCCGCTGCGTAGAAGGTCTGTTTGCGCAGCGGGTCAGCCTGCCCGTCCGCAGGTGAGTCAGCCTATTGGGCTGTCCGGGAGTGACCGTGAGTTCCCCGTATTGACCGGCCGATCGGGCACGCAGCGGGCATGCCGCATCCGCTCGGGTCCGTAATGCGTAGGCCACGTTCTCGGCGGGACGGCGCTATCGAACGACCTTCCGCTTCCGGCTGTCGTGAATACTCCTACGGCGGGTTCGGGGGAGGACACCCACACTTCAACCTGCACGCCGTCTTCGGGAATGCCAGCTAATGGCTTTCAAGAGCGGCCGTGGCGTGCGCAGGAAGATGGCGAAGCCGTACGAGCCCATGGTGTCGGGGTGGCGGTCGCCGAGGACGCGGCGGCGGCGGGCCAGGGTGTCTTCGTTCAGCTCCTTGGCCGCCTGGTACTCGCCCAGCTCGGCCAGCTCGGCGGCGAGGATGAAGGCGGAGGTCAAGGTGTCGGGGTGGTCCTCGCCCAGGACGCGGCGGCGGCGGGCCAGGGTGTCTTCGCCCAGCTCCCGGGCCGCCTGGTGCTGCTCGCTGACCGCGAGCAGGCCGATGGCCAGGTTGTCGGCGGAGGCCAGGGTGTCGGGGTGGTCCTCGCCCAGGACGCGGCGGCGGCGGGCCAGGGTGTCTTCGCCCAGCTCCCGGGCCGCCTGGTGCTCGCCGCGGTGCGACACGCTGGCCAGGCTGCTGACGGAGGTCAGCGTGCCAGGGTGCCCGCCGACCGCACGCAGGCTGACGGCGAGGTTGTCGGCGGCGGCCAGGGTGTCGGGGTGGTCCTCGCCCAGGACGCGGCGGCGGCGGGCCAGGGTG
>DAIOWL010001271.1:0-2037 GCA_036758545.1 Streptosporangiaceae bacterium
GGCAGGTCATCTCGCTCGGGGAGGCGAAGTGGGGCAAGGTCATGACCCTGCGTCATGTCGAGCGCCTGCGCCGCGCCCGCGCGCTACTGGCCGTCAAGGGATACGACACGACCGCCACCACGCTGGCGTGTTACTCCGGCGCGGGCTTCGATCCCGCCCTCCTGGCCGCCGCCCGAGACGGCGACGTGCTCCTGGTCGGCCTGGACCGGCTCTACCAGCCGCGGCCCTAGCGGTTTGCGTCACTTCAGTCAGCAAGGCAACCGGCCGGCCGACGTGAGCGTTCAGCGGAAAGCACCCCATCAGGGACCACATCTCTCGCAGCACCCGTGATTGAGTGTCGTTTCACCCCTGTAGGGCCGGGTGCTGAATGGTAAACCGGGTCCTGGCCTGCGGCGATTCTACTGGTGTCGCCGTCGGTGCCGGGGGTGTCGCTGGTGAGGGACGCGCGGATGGTGACCTGGTGCATGTCGCTGCGGTAAAGGACCTGGATGTCGAACGCGGTCAGCAGGATTTCGCGCGGCCCTGACGGCGAGGGCCAGGCTAGGCCCGAACAGCGCGCGGCGAACCTTCTCGCGGCTGAGAACGGGCAATGCCTAAACCAGTACCCGGGAGATCACCCAGCACGGGTCCCGGCTATCCTTTAAAATAATGCTAAATCAGACTTAACAGTGGCCGCAGAGATTGGTCGAAGAGGTTTGCTGGAAATATCCGTCGAGACCGGGGACCTCGGCCCGGTCATCGTCCTGGCTGGCGATGCAGACAGCTCGTCTGCCACGCAACTGAACGAGGTACTCACCGCCCAGATATCGGGCCGGACCAGGCACCTGACCATCGACGCAACGAACCTGCGCTCCATCGACCCGGCAACGGGACAGACGCTGCTGCTGGCCGCGCTGATCGTCATGGTCCAGGGCGGCAGCACGGTGCTAGTGAACCCGCAGGAGCCTGTACTCAAGATGCTGAACCACGCACGCACGACCGAGATGTTCACGATCCAGAGCCGGACACCAGCGCGGCCAGCGAACGAGAAATGGACACCCGTGCCAATGACTGACCACGAGCACAAGCCGGACTGGTCAGTCACGCTCCGGCGCCAGCCAGGCACTTTCAGCACCGGCCAAGCAGAAGGCGACACCAGCATGTTCGAAATCATCTGCCGCGAGTGCGGTGACGATCCCGTGCTGGATCACCGGGAGATTTCAGCAGAGCTTCAGCAGGTCCGCGGACCCTACACGCTTAGCGACGGTATCGCCGCGTTTACCAGGCACAACGAGGTTCACGACGGAACCGGCGAGATGCAGCCCGGTTGCAAATGATCTTGCTCAGAGGCTGGACGCCCGGTGTTGAGCCCCGACCGGTACCAGCGCCTGCCGGCGGCATGGAGGTATGACGGCGAATGCGATGGCACAACAGTTTCATGGCCGCCGCCGGCCGGCGGCTGCAACAGCTCGGCCTGCGGGCCTGCCCGGTGTGCGGCCAGGCGGACTCACTGCGCGTAAGCCCCTTTCCCGTCCTGCTGACCGATGACGGGCCTATCCCCGGCGTTGCCGCACCGGCCCCGGCGCAGGAGCACTTCGATTACGTCACCGCCGCCGTCAAAGCCGAATGCGCCGCGTGCGGCCACTTGATGTTGTTCGACTCCCTGAAGTTCCGTACAGGGCAGGAAAGGATCATGCTTTTCGAAATGGATGGGGAAGAACAACATCACCCTGAAGAATGACCAGGCTCCAGGCTTTCTCTCGATCTTCACAGCTAGACAGCCAGTCGTGACAAGGGCGCGGCGGCGGCATGGTGCTGCCGCTCCCGCAGCGAACGCTAGTCCTCTGCGGCCTGTCCCGTCGTGACCGGTGTGACCGCTGATGTGGCCCGCCGGGCGGCGGCCAGGATCGTGGACAGTTACCCCCCGGATTGCGCGGGCTACGGTCCACGATCATGCGCGGACCCGCTTCGGCCGGGACTAGCCCTCGAGGCCGCGCAGGAACTCGATCAGGCCGGCGAAGTACACCGCCTGGTCGTCGTACATGGCCATGTGGCTGC
>DAIOWL010001272.1:0-2033 GCA_036758545.1 Streptosporangiaceae bacterium
CGGTCGTTTTGACCCTCCCCTGCGGCAGCACCGGCTGCGGATGTCGGGCCAGCTGAGCGAGATCCGCGACCGTGACCTGTATTTTTCTCTCGACGAGAGCCGTGCCCTGCTGGCGAACTTCGGTGTCCGGATCTCCGATGCTGACCTCGCCCTGCTCCATCAGAGAAGTGAGGGGTGGCCCGCGGTCCTGCAGATGGCGGCGCTGTCCCTACGAGGCACCACGGATCCGGCGCGGCTGGCCCGGGTGCTGGATGTCCGCGGCCACGCGATCGCGGCGTACTTCATCTCCGAGGTCCTCGACCAGCAGCCGCCCGAGATGGCCCAGTTCATGCTGGACTCCTCCATTCTCGCCGGGGTACTGACCGCGGACGCGTGCGCTGCGGTCACCGGACGGCAGGACGCGGCGGCGCTGCTGCGCGGCATCGATGCCGCGCATCTGTTCCTGGTAGCCCTGGACGACGAGCGGAGCAGCTTCCGGTATCACCGTCTGGTGCGCCAGGTCCTGCGCAGCGAGTTGCGCGCCAGGGACCGTGCCCGCGAGCAGGCACTTCAGCTGCGAGCCGCCGAATGGTTCGAGGCGACAGGAGACATCCGGCGCGCCGCCTACCATTACCTGGCGGCGCAGCAGCCCGACCGGGCGCTGGCGCTCCTGCAGGACCGGGTGGTGTCTGACTTCCTGCAGTTCCCGGCGGCGCCGGAGCCGCTGATGCTGGGCATGGTCGATCCCTCGCCACTGGTAGCGACCCCGGAACGGCTGCTGGGCCTGGCCGCCGAACTGCTGTTGTCGGGTGATACAGCGCGCGGCGGTGAGTACCTTGACCTGCTCGAGCACGCCGGGACGATTCCGGCCGAGTCGAACCTGGCCGCCCGGTTCGCGGCGTTTCAGTCGTTCCGCTACGGGGTGGTCGGTCAGCTGGAAAAATCCGTGCAGGCGGCCCGGGCCGCGCGGGTTATCCAGGAGCGGACGCAGCTCACCGACGAATGGAACGCAGCCGTCCCGCTGATCCTCATGCGCGTGTACAGCTGCCTGGATGACTTCGCAGCGGTCGAGCGTGAGGCCGCGGCAGCCCTGGCGGCCCCCGAGGTCACCGAACCAGCCAGGCTGGTGATGGTGCCGGGTTCGCTGGCGCTGGCCCAGTTCGAGTCAGGCCGTCTGGCTGAGGCCGCCGATACGGCCAGGGCCGCCGACGCCGAAGCGCGGCGGCTGGGATTCGTCCAGCACTTCTTCGCCACCGACATTCTGCGCGCGCTGTCCGGCCTCGCGCTGGAACGCCGCGACCTCGACACCGCAGAGCACCTCACCGAGCAAGTGCTCTCGATAACCGAGCAGCGCCGGCCGCTCTTCGAGTTCATGGCGCTGCTGGACCGGGCGCAGATCTGGGCAGCCCGCGGGCAGATCCACGACGCGCTGACCACCATCGAGGCCGCCCGCCAGGTCATGACCGGCGGGAGCCCGGCGCTGCTGGCGCGGGCCGACGAGCAGGAGGCGCTGCTGCGCCTGTCACTGGGCGACCCGCTAGCCCCCGCCGAGCTAGCCCGCCATCTGCCCGCCTCCCGCCGCGGCCTGCTGCTGGCCACGATCGCGCTGGCCTCCGGTGATCTCCACGCCGCGCACGAGCACCTGCAGGCAGCGGCCCTGGGCGACCTGACGCCACGCCATGCGCTGGTGCGCCAGATACTGCTGGCCGCCGCGGCGATCGAGCGTGGCGATCCCGTGGCCGCGGGCCTGCTCGGCGGCGTGCTGCACACAGCCCGCAATCAGGGCTTCCTCAACACCGTTGTCACTACGGCACCGCAGGTAACCGGGTACGTGGTCGAGCACGCGGCCCAGCTGCGGCCAGACCCGTTCACCGAGCAGCTGGTTGCCGCGGCGCTTGAGGTACGCGCCGCCCGGCCCGGCCGCGCCGCGTCCAGCCGGCCGCTGACCGAGCCGCTGACAGCTGCCGAGCAGCGCATCCTCACGCTGCTGCCGACCAGTACCTACCTGCAGATCGCGGACACGCTCTACGTGTCGCGCAACACGGTGAAGACCC
>DAIOWL010001273.1:0-408 GCA_036758545.1 Streptosporangiaceae bacterium
ACGACCAGGGGCATGAGGCGGCCTCGCCACGCACCCGTGGCGCTGACTGCCGAAGCCGTGGCACTGACTGCCGAAGATGAGCGCAAGCGTGTCGCGCTGCTCGCCAGCGGGGGCGCGGTATCGACCAGCTCCTGGACGGAGGCGTCCAGGGCCGCGCCGTCGCACGCGGGCCACGGTGAGCGGGCGCTGGCGCGGCGGCCGGCCGGCGGGGTGCGGGCAGCTTCGGCCGGGGGCTGCGACCGCGTCCGCAGCGCGCTCTTACATCCCCGTGCCGCTCTGGCCGGCTTGGCGCCGATTTCCCGTAATCCGAAGCTACCCGCGCTTTTCTCGTGCCCGGCCGCCTGGATGCTGCCGACCGGCTATGCGGTGATGGCCGCCGTCGGCCTGGGCTGGGCAGTGGTGCTGCGT
>DAIOWL010001273.1:418-2033 GCA_036758545.1 Streptosporangiaceae bacterium
GCAGCCGCCGGTAGCCAGGATCCTGGACTTGCTGTGCGCTGGCGAGATGTTCTCCATCCGATGCCGGGCAGTGCGTGATGCCCAACCTGACACCAGCGCAGACGGTGGCTGACGACCGGCTAAGGGGCGGAATGCCTAGTCCGTTCGGATCATCAAAGATCTATTTCCCGAACGGGCCGGGTTTCACGCATGGCATCGACTGCCTGCCGACCCGGCGGAACCGACGGTCCTGACCGGTCATCGGCCCCGGGTGGTGCGCTCGTTCTCGTCGGCCATGTAGTCATCGGCGCCGGAGGTGTCAACCGGCGCCACGGTGAGCGGGCGCAGACGCGGTGGCCGGGCGGCGGGGATGCGGGCAGCTTCGGCCGGGGCTGCCGGGTTTGTCATGCCGGCCGCCTCGATACGGCCGACCGGCTATGCGGTGATAGCCACCGCCGACCTGGGCTGGGCAGTGGCGCTGTACCTACGGGTCGTCCGGCCCGAGATCGCCCGGTTCGCGCCGCCGCAGCTCGGGCAGCGCCCGGGTGATCACCGCCACCACCGGCACGGCGACCACGGCGCCGGGGATGCCGGCCAGGACGGCGCCGACCGCCAGCGCCAGGATGACCGCGAGCGGGTGCAGCCGTATCACCCGGCCGACCACCTGCGGCTGGAGCAGGTGGGCCTCGAGCTGATCTTCGATGATCAAGATGCCGAGCAGGATGACCGCGTCCACCCACCCGTTGGCGGCCAGCGTGACCAGGATGGCCAGCGCGCCCGCCACCAGCAGCCCGATCAGCGGCACGAACGCGGCCAGGAACACCAGCAGGGCCAGCGGCAGGGCCAGCGGGACGCCCATGACCGACAGGGCCACGCCGACCACGACCGCGTGGATAGCGGCCACCGCGACGGTGCCGCGCATGTAATACACCACCGCCAGCCAGGCGGCGTGCCCGGCCCGGTCCCACCGTCGCGAGGTCTGGTTCCGCATCGCGCCGAGCAGCCAGTTCCAGATCCGCTCTCCGTCCTTGATCAGGAAGAACATGACGAACAGCATCAGCACCAGGCCGCCGAAGAACTCCGAGGCGATCTTGCCCCCGGTCAGCACGGTGCCCTCGACGAGCGACTTGTGCTTGCTCAGATAGCCGGGAACGTTGTTCAGGAGCCTCTGGACGCTGTTGCTCTTGAGATGGAAGGGCGGGCCGGCCAGCAGCGACTCGATCTCGGAGATGGTGTGCCTGGTCTCGGTGACCAGGCTCGGATAGTCCGCGCTGACCCGGGCAGCGATCAGCATGCCCAGGCCGCCGAACACGGCCGCGACGATGAGCAGGGTGACCCAGGTCGCGGCGAGCGCGGGCAGCCCGGCCCGGCGCAGCCTGGCCGTCAGCGGCTGCAGCAGGGCGGTGAGCAGCAGCGCCACGATGCACGGCACCACCACGATGGACAAGATGCTGAGTACCCGCGCCACCAGGTAAATGGCGGCGGCGAGAATGAGCAGCCGCCAGGACCACGCGGCCCCGGTCTGCAGCCAGCCTGGCACCCGGCCGGACTCCGGGAAGCTAGCCTGGCGTTCCGGCACCATCCGGGCCCGCTCCGGCGTTCCCGGGCGGCTCGCTCCCGGCGTGGTCAGCCGGTT